>CAYYHS010000195.1:0-5598 GCA_964471785.1 uncultured Chitinophagaceae bacterium | reverse complement strand
TAGAATAAATTTTGGTGAATTCCGTTTGCTGATACGAGTGCTTGCGAAAATGAAATCCGGCGAGGGCAAGACCGATCCGCAGGCGAGATGCTTCGAGCATATGAATGAGCGACTCTCTCTCTGGCTTTGTAAAGTTGCAAAAGGTTTAGCATAAAAGCAAGTTGCGAAAACGAGGGTCGTGATCCGATGACAGTTGCTAACCTAATTCGGGAAAATCATGGCATCAGTCACGATTCCCCCATCATCTTTCGAAACGCCTTTTCGTCTACCGTCTTCACTCTCAGCTCGATGGCTTTGTCCAGTTTCGAACCGGCGTCACTTCCCACAACCACGAAATCTGTTTTCGCGCTGACACTCGACGTTACTTTTCCTCCTAACGATTCGATCTTTTCTTTTGCTTCGTCGCGTGTCATCGATTCCAGGCCGCCGGTCAGGACGAATATTTTTCCGGCATACGGTACGGCGGAAGATTTTGGCTTGGCAGATTTCAACGTTACGCCGGCCTGCTCCAGTCTCTTGACGAGCGCCTTCGAATGTTTTTCTCTGAAGAAACGGTACACGCTTTCCGCGATTCGCGGCCCGATCCCTTCGACCTGCTCCAGCTCTTCGAGCGACGCATTCTGTAATTTCTCAATAGAGCCCAAAGAATCGGCGAGCAGTTTAGCGACGCCGGCTCCCACATACCGGATGCCGAGTGCGAAGATCAGTTTGTGGAACGGCTGTTGTTTGCTCCGTTCGATGGCATCGAGAAGGTTCTGTGCGCTCTTTTCCCCCATCCGCTCGAGCGGAACCATCTGGTCTTTTTTTAATGTGTAGACGTCCGCAGTATTGTGGATAAGCTCCTCGCGGACGAGCAAGTCGATGACCGCTTCGCCGAGTCCTTCGATATCCATCGCTCCGCGATGCGCGAAATGCTCTATCCGTCCACGCACCTGTGCCGGGCATTCGGCATTCTCGCAGTAATATGCCGCTTCTCCTTCGGGGCGGAAGATCTTCGATCCGCACACTGGACATTCCTTCGGCATGGTGAACGGACGCGCGCCCTTCTGCCGTTTCGTAACATTGACAGCACTTACTTTCGGAATAACATCGCCCCCTTTTTCCACAACGACCGTATCGCCGATCCTCAAATCCAATTCTTTAATGTAATCCTCATTGTGAAGAGTGGCCCGGCTTACGGTCGTCCCTCCCACAAAGACCGGCTCCAGTTCTGCAACGGGCGTAATTGTCCCGATGCGCCCGACTTGCAGTGTGATCTCCTTCAGCGTGGTTTCAACTTTTTGAGCCGGGAACTTGTAGGCAATCGCCCAGCGCGGGCTTTTTGCGACGGCGCCAAGCGCATCCTGCTGGCGGAGGGAATCGACCTTCACGACGACGCCGTCGATATCATAGGGCAGATCCTCGCGGCGCTCTTCCCATTCGTCACAGAACTCGATGACGTCGGTGATCGAGTTACAGACACGGGCGTGTTCGTTGACGACAAACCCCATCTCTTTCAGGAGACGGAGGTTTTCATTATGGCTCTTGAGTTCGACGTCGTCTGTCCGGAGAAAGTATGAGAACATGTTGAGGCGACGGGTGGCGACGATCTTTGGATCCTGAAGTTTCAACGTCCCCGAGGTGGAATTGCGGGCGTTGACAAAGAGTTTCTCACCAGCGAGTTCCCTCTCTTCGTTCATTTTTTCAAAGTCCTTTTTCTGCATATAGATTTCGCCGCGGACTTCGAAGTTGCGGAGGCGGCGTTTTGCATCGAAGGATCGAAGGGGAATCGAACGGATGGTCTTCAGGTTGCTCGTGATTTCATCTCCTTGTACTCCGTCCCCCCGCGTCGCACCCTGGACAAACACGCCATTCTCATACCGAAGGCTGATTGCCACGCCGTCAATTTTCAGTTCGGCTACGTAACGGTACGGCTCGTTCCGAAGGAGCGAGGCCACGCGGCGGTCGAAGTCGGTCAATTCATTTTCGGAATAGGTGTTCGCAAGACTCAGCATGGGCACGGAGTGAACAACGGTAGGAAATTCTTTGGTCGGCTGGCCCCCCACGCGTTGGGTAGGGGAGTCGGGGGTTTTCTGATCGGGGAATTGCGCCTCGAGTTCAGCAAGCTCGCGCATCAGCGAGTCGTAATCCTGGTCCGAAATCGTAGGCTGAGCCAGGACGTAGTATTTGTAGTCGTGTTCCCGGATTTTTTCCGAGAGTTGCTTTATGCGGCGGGCTGCGTCATTCGATTTCATGCGGCCGGTTCGTCTTCAAATACTCGGGGGTAATCACATAATTGCGAAGAACGGCGCCTCGCTTGCCGAGTTTTCCGATATCGGTTCCGTTCAATGTAAACCGCATGCCGCCGGCGTTTCCGAGCGTGATGGCAATTTTCTTGGCGGCTGCCCACGTCCGAGAGGCCTTCGGCGGCAGAATGCTATTCTGTGCGGGTTCACCATCCTTGCTAATGCTAATCCAAACAGAGTCGATTGCTATTCCGTGAAGAGTGAGGGAATCAGGTCTCGGAGGTGCTTGAAGGGCAGCGAAAGTGTCCAGAGCTGCCTGCTGCGGGACAATTTGCTTTTCCTGTTCCTTCACGACATCCTGGAAAGGCGTTTCCTGCGCTACCGGAACCTTGCGGTCCTGGGTCGCATAATCGTACATGAAGTAGATCAGGGCGAACACGACGGCCACTGTCCCTATGACAATCGCGATTGTCCGGGTATCGTTCTGACGAATGAACTCAGGTTGTGCACCGGGCCGGGGAGGGGGGATGGCAGCTTGATCGGGAAGGGACGGACTCGGAGTGCCGCTGTATCCCGATCCGATCATTGTCCCGTTTTCGACAGAATACTTTCCCCCAACCATGACATCAAATTTCTTTAAGACGCTCTCCGGGGAAAGTCCGACGATCAGAGCATATTCGCGAATGAAGGCTCTTACATACGTCTGCGGCAGGATGTCAAATGATCCTTGTTCGATAGCCTCGAGGTACTTTACATTGATATGCGTTTTGCGCGAAATGTCGGCGAGAGAAATATCTTTTGCGACCCGCTCTTTTCGCAGTTCGTCGGAAAAGGTGTTCATCGGCAATAAATATGGTGGACAGAAAAGGATTGCGTCGAGAGTACTCCCTGGCCGGATGGTACCGTCCAGGAAAGAAAACGCCGCATTCTGGTATCAGCAACTACAACATAGCAATTGACGACGTACTTTTCAAGCGGATAATTCTGGAAAACTCTTTTCCCAATTCGCACTGTGCTCAAAAAAATACCGCAAACACGCGAAGGATGCCAAAAGGAAAGTAGATCTTCTATTTCTTTCATATCCCAACAAAGGTTCTTCGCGCCTCGGCGGTTGATTCTTCATTCAGCATTGATTTTTTAGTATGCCCCTAGTGATCCAGCACTTCACGGATTTTTCGCGAGAGGTCTTCAATCTGGTAAGGCTTCTGCAAAAATCCGTCGACTTTTCTCGCAAAGGTATCCTCGCCAAGAATCGAATCGCTGTAGCCGCTTGAGATAATAACTTTTGCACGAGACTTCAAACGGCGTATTCGCTGGAACACTTCTTTCCCCCCCATTTCCGGCATCGTCATGTCGAGCAGAACAAGGTCGATAGTTTTCTTTTTCGCGAGAATGTCGAGGGCTTCTTTGCCGCTCCGGGTCGATTGGACTGTGTAGCCAAGATCCGAAAGCATCGCGCTGATCGTCGTCCGCACGATCTCCTCGTCGTCGACAACGAGGATGGTTTCCTTGCCGCCGACAATTTTCTTGTCGATGTTCGAGGGCCTCGGCACAAATGTCTCGGGGAGTCGCGGAAGAAGGATCGTGAAGGTGGTTCCCCGATCGGGCTCGCTCTGGACAGAGATATAGCCTCCGTGGCCGTTGACAACTCCGTACACCACTGAAAGACCCAGCCCCGTTCCTTTTCCTTGTTCCTTCGTCGTGAAGAACGGCTCGAACATCCGCTGCTGAACTTCCTTGCTCATTCCAATGCCGGTGTCAACCACCTTGATTGAAACGTAGCTTCCGCTGCGGGTCTCTCCCGGAAGGGCGCTTTTTCCCTGGTCCGAGTACTGAGCGGAGGCGGTTTCTATTGTCAGCGTGCCGCCTGTCGGCATGGCATCGCGTGCGTTGATGAAGATGTTGAGCAGCGCCTGCTGTATTTGACCCTCGTCGCCGTTTACCACGACGACGTCGGGAGTTAAGATCTTTACAATATTGATGTTTGGATTGACGCTTCGCTCGAATAGATGTATCGTCTCGTTCAGGATGGCATGGATGTCGACCGGATGGACTTCTACCGTGCTGCGCCGCGCAAAGGTCAGCAGCTGGCGGGTGAGTGACGCTCCTCGTTTTGCAGCAGTCTCGATAATTTCCACAAAGGGAAACCACTTGTCGGACTCGTTCATCCTCCGCCGCATGATCGAAGAAGATCCAAGAATCGAAGCGAGGATGTTGTTGAAGTCATGGGCCACTCCGCCGGCGAGGTTCCCGATGCTGTCGATCTTCTGTGCCTGCATGATCTTTTGCTCGAGTTTTTTCTTCTCGGTGATATCTCGTACGACGCATCGCATGAGGATAGGCACGTGGGTGTCATCATAGACAAGCGACGTATTAACGCTGACGTCGATGACGACTCCGTCTTTTTTGATGATCTGCTCTTCCATGCCGCGGAATTCGTGGCCGTTCTCGAACGCCTTCAACAACGTTTCCAGGACGTTGAGCTTGTACTCTTGCGGGTAGAGCCTGGTGAGGGGGTGGCCGATAATTTCGGTTTTCTGATACCCGAGGGTTTGCGCCTCAGTCTGGTTGCAGCTGATGATGATTCCATCGCGGTTGACCAGGTGGTACATATCCGGTGAATGTTCGAACAGATCGGCATACTGCTGCTCCGACTTTCTCAGCCGGTCGAACAAGTGTGCATTATTGAGCGCCACGTTGATATGATTTCCGAACGCCGCGATAAGGTCGACCTGCCGTTCAGAGAAAAAACCCTTCACCGTCGTCGCGAGCAAGAGAACTCCGGCAAACTGATCGGCTGCTCTCAGAGGGACCGAAACCCATGAGAGGATTCCCGCTTTCAAGACCTGTGGATCGGCAAAGGGGGCATTCGCCGCCTTTTCTTCCTTTTGGGTATGGATTTTCTGGATCCAGGGAATTGTCTCGATGCTTCCCAGCGCCGCTGCGTTGAAAAAATTGAACGATGCCCCGCTCGAATTCCGCAGCTCGAGTTTCTTGCCGTCGACGGTGTAGAGCCAGCCGTACTCTGTTCGCACCAGTTCCACAACTTTCTGGAGCATTGTGCTCAGAAGGTAGTCCAGATCGATGGACTGATTGACCGACTCCGCTACACGGTTGAGTGCTTCCAGCTCTCTTTTTTGAGCCTCGAGTTGCCTGCCGTACTTCAACTAGAAATAGACACTCGCAAATCCGATGATGCCCACCGTTATGATGCTGATGAAATCAAACGGCGTTAATGCCAGCTTCAGGGCAATGTTGGCGCCGATGATCGTCACCATGATGACAACAACAGCCGTCGAGGCAACCATCTGTGCCTGCTCCACGAGGCCCAGGTTTTGGGTGAATGTTCTTAGTCTCTTCCAGAAGTTTTTCA
>CAYYHS010000194.1:0-5625 GCA_964471785.1 uncultured Chitinophagaceae bacterium | reverse complement strand
GATTTGGATTGATCTCTGATGGAAAGTGGTATAAGTTCGACGACGCCGGAGATAAGAAAGCGCTTGCCTGGTTGAACAAAACAGACAAAAAAAATGATCTGATGGTCGAAGTCACAGGAACTCACGACGGTGACATCTTCAAAGTTGTATCATTAAAGGAAGCAAAATCCAGCGGCAGTAAAAAGAAGATGGAATCGAAGCCGGACGACATGAAAATGGATGATATGAAGAAAGACTAGCGAGGAATTTCGGACCCGCCGAGTCACTCAAAAAATCGGCAATTTGCCCGCGACAAAGCCTCTTTGACTAATAGTCAAAGGGGCTTTGTAGTTTTACACCCAAATCACTGGGACTTTTTCATTTCACTTCTAAACTCTCCCGCTATCGCGTTATAATCATATTACTCCCTCCATCCGCTGTCAATTTACAGAGGATGAAGGAATATCGACATCATTTTTCCATCCATTATTTCGCTGTGAATTCCACATTCCCTCGTCCTGTTTTCCGTACTCAGTTCCTCACTACGCCAAATTGCTTACTACTAAAATTAGCCTTATCTTGCCGGTGTAGATTGATCTACTCTCTCATCACTTAACCGCAGATAGATGCGTTTAGGACTTTTTCCGATAGTTTTTATCTTCCTTATCGCCACAGAATGCCCAGCTCAGAACACGAAGGAAAATGCAGATTTTAAGCTGGCCGTAAACCTCTTCTCCGACAAGCTATACGATCTCTCCCTGGAGCAATTCAAACAGTTCATTTCGACCTACCCATCAAGCCCACAGAGCATTGAGGCGAAATATTACGTCGCACTTGCAGATCGGGCTCTCAAAAAAGACGATGAAGCGCGGATCGCATTCCAAAATTTCGCAATAACCTATCCGGAGCATCCAAAGGCCGCTGAAGCGTGGTGGAATATCGGAGAAATCTACAATGGTGCAGGCAAACTCGCAGATGCAGCTTCGGCCTTTGAGCGTATTAAGGTATTCCAGCCCAAAAGCAGTTTCGCTCCGAAAGCACTCCTAACAGCCGGCAATCTTTTTGAGCGGGCCGGCGATAACGACAACGCGAAACGATGCCTTCGATCGCTCATCAGCGATTACCCCACCGACGAGAACGTGACCGCAGCGCACGCCCGTCTGGGGGCATTGTATCTGAAAGAGAACAACGCTCTTGCAGCCCAGCATGAGTTACAGCTTGTAACGGAAAGCGGGGCCGACGCTGAGCTCACCGCAACTGCCACGCTCGATCTGGCCTCAATAGCCGAAGGATCCGGAAATCAGGATGAGGCGGAGCGACTCTATCGTTCCATCGTCGATGAGAAAAAATCAAAGGTGTCGCTCGGAACAATCGGCCGTGCAAAGCTTCAACTCTCCCGTTTCTATAATGCCGCAGGGAAGCAGGGAGACGCATTGGAAATCCTTCAAAAGTTGTGCGCGGATTCGCTCAAGATCCCTGAAGAACTTCTGCAGCAAGCATTATTTGAACTGGGAAAGAACGGCTTCGCGCAGGGGGATTTCAGAAAGTCAGCCGCTGCGTACGAGCGGTCGCTGAGTCACCCCGTTGACTCCAATTTGGTCGTTCCTGCCTTGTTTGGGGCAGGTCAAGCGTACGATGCGCTCAAGGATTTTCGAAAATCGTTTTTTGCGTACTCATCCGCAGCGGAACATCCACTAGCGGCGCATGATAGGCGAACGGCAATTCTTCGATCCGCCGTCATCGCTGTCGAGTTGAAGAATTTCCCCATAGCGGTCCAGTATTATCGGCAATGCCTTGACTTTTATCCCTCTGACCCGGAGGCGCCGGAGATTCTCTTCCGTATCGCCGAACTCGAACGGCTCAGGTTGAACGACCTCCAGAAAGCGGCGGAGCTCTACGAAGAATTCTTGTCAAAATATCCTCAGGATGAAAAAGCCGACGATGCTGCTTTCGCCTTGGCGATCACGTACGAATCTCTGCACGAAACCGCGGACGCAGTGAAAGCGTACGGAAAGCTGATTAAGAACTACGGTTCAAGTCCGTTGGCACCCAAAGCGGCGGAGAGGAAGGAATTCCTTGAACAGTTTCAGTCGTCGGACAAAGCGCAAACGGTGAAACAGCTGGCCCTCCTCATCGGCGATTTGATTCTGGAAAAGGAAAAGTCGGAGCTGGCTCTTCGTTTAGGGGATATTTATCTTGACGTCCTTCAGGATTTTCCGCAGGCAGCTCTCCAATATCAAAAGGCAGAGTCAGTCAGCAAAGACTCCGTCGTGAAAGAACGAGCGGCCTTCAGGCGCACCGTAGCATTGAGCCGGCAATGTGAACTCGATACATCGTACATTCGTCCCGCTGTCGATGCGCTCACTTCTTTTCTGAAAAATTTTCCTTCGGGGACCTACAGCGACGAAACCGCCTATACCCGGTTTCTCCTTCAGAGCAAATTCGCAAATGCTTCATTGCGGATCCAGCTGGCACAGAGATTCCTGGACGATCGGCCAGACTCTCGATTCGTGCCGAATCTCTTGCTTGCGCTCGGGAAAGCTCAGATGGACAAAGGGCTGGTGGGAGAATCGATCGCAACATACAGAAAAATCGCATACGGCTTCCCGACCCGAGTGCAGGCAGAAGAAGCAAGCGCGGATCTCGGATTTCAACTCGCTGCATTGGGCCGCGACGATACCGCATCGGTTGTGCTAAGCGAATATCTTCGGGGTTATCCCCATGGGCTCTATTGCGCAGAAGTGCTTTACCAACTCGGAATCATCTCAGCCCGCGGCGACAAACCACTCATCGCGGCGACCTCCTTCGAGCAGCTTCGCTCTAAATATTTTTATTCGCCTCGCGCTCTCGAATGCCTGGAACCGCTCGCCCGGTCTTACTGCAAGACTCAGCAATACAGCAGAGCAATAGCGTTGTGCCGCGAACTGCTCGATCGTTCAGCGTCACCCCTTGAACATTCTTCCGCGTCAAGGTCTCGAACCGTCCTCCTTCTCGCTCAGACATACGATGCAGCAAACGACACCCTACAAGCGCAGAAAGAGTATCTTGATTTCCTTAACGAGGACAGTCGATCACCCGAAGCATCAGGTGCGTATGCCCGGCTCGCCATGTATGAAAAACGCGCAGGGAGAACCGATCTCTCAATTCGTTACCTCGAGAAATCTGTCGCCGCTCAACGCGGCGTGGAGAACAGTGCAGCTTTGGCCGCACTTTATTATGCGGGGAGTGATTATCCAAACGCCATTGCGGAATACACGGCCCTTATCGTTTTAAACGGCGCAGACTCATCTTCAGTCCGCTCAGCACGAATAAAAATAATAACCGCCCTTTTTCGATCCGACAAGAAGAAGGAGGCGGAAAAGCAAATTACGGAGTTCACTAAAGTGTACGGCCCCGACCGGAATGCGATCGCCGAATTTGAATTTGAGAAAGCCATGTCGCTCTACCGTGGTGAGGAATTGGATCGCGCCCTGGCGGTTCTGAGAGAAATCCCAACAAAATACGACTCGACGGACATTCTTCCTCTCGCTTCGTTCTGGATTGGAAAAGTTCTCGAGGCAAAGGAACTCCCGGACACCGCCAAGACACAATACGACCTTGTCATGAGGTTGTTCCCCCGTTCGGAGGTCCTTCCCAAAGTATACCTTGCTTTGGGGAATATCTTTTTCTATAAGGAGAAATACGACGAGGCGGTCAAGTATTATAGACTCATTGTCGACAAGCCGGAACTTTCGCCCGACGTGCTTCCTTTTGCGATGAGCAATCTCATCGAAGCGTACAAGGAGCTGGCCCTCTACGACGGCGCGCTCGAGTTGACGAGAATGTTCATCGATAAATATCCCGGCGATGAATCGATCCTCAACAAGAAAATCGACCTCGGCATTCTTTACCAGAAACTCGGATATTATGACCAGGCGGTTGTTCAGCTAGAAGGACTCCTTGAGACCACCAACAAGGATCTTGAGTCGGAGATTCGCTATTACCTTGGCGAATCGTATTATTACAAGGGCGACTTCCAGCAGGCCATCCTCGAATTTCTGAAAGTCCCCTATCTGATCACCAAGAAAACGAAAATAGATTGGACGCCGAATTCGTACTACATGTCGGCCCAGTCGTATGAGAAGATGGGGAAGTTTGACCAGGCTCTCAACATGTACCAGCAAATCATCGATAAGCCGGGCATCGACCCGGCATTCAAAACGGCAGCGCAGAAGGAAATCAACCGCGTGAAAAGTCTCGTAAAGAAAGACAACTAAAAGGGACGAGTACAGCCATGTTTGAAAAAGAAACGGAACAACTCATCGGGGCGGTGAGGCAACGGACGATCGGCGACGCGAAGTCGATCGGGCTTAGAGAAATTTTTGAGTCAACTATACCGGCGAGCGTCAAGGTCTTTTTCCGCGCAGAAGTGGAGGCGATGCTTGACGCAGAGCGTACGCCCGAGTCACGGTCGGGACGGTTCAAGTACGACCTTCCTGAAATCACAATGCTCCAGGAACAAATCAGTACGCTGCTCATCCATAATTTTATCTTTCAGAAGGACGACTTCGAGACCACGCTCGATAAATGTGTCCACTTCATGCTGAACTATCTCTGCAGACCTCAGTGGACTCTGAATAGTTTTTTGTTTGAGGAATCGGGACGTGCATCCTCGACGCAGATTTTCAAGAAGCTGAGGTATTGCAGGGACTACGGCTATTTCCCCGACATCCTGCGCAAGTACTTCGGACAACGCGGAGTCGGCGAGATTACGTTTGAGGAAGGACGGAACCTCATTGCGAGAATCGATGCGGAAGTTGTAAAGGAGCACACGAGTACTGAACTGGCACAAATCACCGTGCCTCTCTTCGAATTCATCGCATACGCCCGTTCGCACACACTGAGCGCGACCCCAAGAACGATTCCGACACGTGCGCTCATCTATTTTTTTGAAGATAAAAAGATGGGATCTCTCTGCGAGCGCCTTTCGCGGGAACGAGAGGCAAACAACGTCAAAGAAATGAGCTTCCATCAGCTCGTCAACCTACTCGAGAAAGTGCGGACGGGGGATGAGCATGCCCGATTGTTCGACGAAAACTCTGAACCGTTGCCTGCGAGTGATGATTCGGCTCTCGAACTTCCCATCATGCCCGGCAGTTCTGATGGTGTTGCCGTCGCCCGTCAAGCAACAACCGAACCGCCGAAACCGCTGCCTCCGGTTTTCTCGCTCGATGAAGAACGGTCGATCATTAAATATGTCTTCCATCAAAACGAAGAAGCGTTCCGCACCGCCATGGTGGAATCATTGGCCGCAGCGACGTGGGACGAAGCAGCCCTTACAATCGATCATTATTTTCTGATGAACGACGTCGAGCCGTTCACGAAAGAGGCTATCTTGTTTACAAACCGGCTCCAGAACAGATTCATCGAAAAGAACGTGAAACTATGACGTGAAGGCGGTTGAGCGTAAGCGCAATAATCCTTCGGATGCCCCACCCGATTCTTATTCTTCACTGAAGTATTTACCTCTGGTTCTTCTATGTTTATCGATTCAGCAAAAATATTTGTTCGGTCTGGAAATGGCGGCAATGGTATTATTCATTGGCGGCGGGAAAAATACGTTCCGAAAGGAGGTCCCGACGGCGGCAACGGAGGCAACGGCGGAGA
>CAYYHS010000193.1:0-5632 GCA_964471785.1 uncultured Chitinophagaceae bacterium | reverse complement strand
ACCTCCCCCGATTATTGAAGGTGAATTCTGGACTTCAAGACAGAGACAGGCTTCGTCCCTTCACGAAATTTCTTATCGCGCCTGCTTCAAGCCGCAGCTGCCGCACTATTTTATAGAACGCTACAGCAAGCCGGGAGATACGGTCTACGACCCGTTCATGGGAAGAGGCACGACGATTATCGAAGCGGCGATGATGAAGAGGAATGTCATCGGGAATGACGCCAATCCGTTAAGCACTATGCTGGCGGCACCGAGGCTCGATATTCCGGAAATTGAAGAGGTAGAGCAGCGGCTTGGAGAGATCAGCTTTGCAAAGAACAAGAGGGCAGAGATCGACCTCTCCATGTTCTTCCATCGCGATACCGAGGCGGAGATCGTCTCCCTTCAAACATACCTCGCAAACAAAAACAGAAACGGAAGTGAGGATAGCCTCGACCGTTGGATCCGCATGGTTGCCACGAACCGGCTTACGGGGCATTCGGCCGGATTCTTCTCTGTCTACACTCTTCCGCCTAATCAGGCAACGTTTCCCGAGAATCAAAAGAAGATCAATCGGCGTAGAAAACAAAAGCCCGAATACAGGGACACGAAGAAGATCATCGTAAAGAAAACCAGGACCCTTTTGAAAAGGGTCTCTGAGAACGATCGGCAGAATCTCCGCGCGGCTCTCGTTCGCGCACAGTTCCTTTCTTGCGATGCCCGGAAGACAGATGAGATCAAAAATCATTCGGTCCACCTTTCGGTTACTTCCCCGCCGTTTTTGGACATCGTCCAATACTCACACGATAATTGGCTCCGATGCTGGTTTAATAGAATTGATGCCGACATCATTACAAAGGGCATCACAATGTCGAAATCAATCGATGATTGGAGCAGGGTGATGTCGGATGTATTTGTCGAACTCTTTCGCATCACACAACCCGGCGGTCACGTAGCGTTCGAAGTCGGTGAAGTCCGGAAGGGATCGATGAAGCTCGAGGAACATGTGCTGCCTCTCGGAATTCGGGCGGGTTTCACCTGCGAGGCGGTGTTCATCAACCGTCAGAAGTTCACGAAAACCGCAAACATCTGGGGGATACATAATAACTCCTCGGGAACAAACACAAACAGGATACTCCTGTTCGCGAAACAGTAATCGGCAGACCTCATTGAAATCTCAGACTCCATCCAACGATTTATTTCTTCGTGCCTGCAAGCGGGAAGATGTCGAACGCACCCCCGTCTGGTTCATGCGTCAGGCTGGAAGATATTTACCGGAATACAGAGCAGTCCGGGAGAAGGTCGATTTTCTGACTCTCTGCAAGACGCCGGATCTTGCCGCTGAGGTTACGATTCAGCCCGTCGATCTTATTGGCGTGGATGCCGCAATTATTTTTTCGGATATCCTTGTTGTCCCGGAAGCGATGGGAATGCAGCTTATCGTCGAGGAAGGAAAAGGAGGGCCGCGGTTTCCTTCGCCCATCCGGTCTCGGGCCGATATCGAGAAACTCCCCGTGCCGGATCCGAATACAAAACTCCGGTATGTCATGGATGCGCTTCGCACAACGCGGAAGAACCTGAACGGCAAGGTTCCCTTGATCGGTTTCTCCGGCTCACCGTGGACTCTGGCATCGTACATGGTTGAAGGACGCGGATCGAAGAATTTCCGCTATGTGAAAGAACTGATCTATTCCTCTCCGAGCGATGCGCACCTCCTTCTCGATAAATTAGCGCGCGCAGTGGCGGCATACGTGAACGCGCAGATCGAGGCAGGAGCACAAGCGGTGCAGATTTTCGACACTTGGGGCGGCATTCTGGCCCAAGAAGAATTCGAAGAGTTCTCCCTTCGATATATCAAGCAGGTCCTCTCGCTCCTGAAAAGAGGCGGAGCCCCCGTTATTGTATTCTGCAAGGACTGCGGACACTCGTTGGAAAAAATCGCGGACGTCGGAGCCGATGTGGTAGGAATCGATTGGACAACGGATATCGGAAAAGCGAGAGAGCTGGTAGGGAGTTATGTCGCGCTTCAGGGGAATCTCGATCCCACAATGCTTTACTCGACGCCCGAACGGATTGAAAAGGGCGTTCAGTCGGTATTGAAGAAGTTCGGACGAGGAAACGGGCACATCTTTAACCTCGGCCATGGTGTACTCCCCGACACCCCCGTAGAGAATGTTAAGGCGTTCGTGAACGCAGTAAAGAAGTTTAGCGTTCAATATCATTGAAGAGGGCTATGAGCGTATGAGGCAATTTGATTCGATCGACCTTGAATTGTTGAGGAAATATGACCGGCCTGGGCCTCGCTACACCAGCTATCCCACAGCCCCGGTCTTTACCCCCGCGTTCGGCCCGAAGGAGTATCGCGACGAGATCGTTCGTACCAACGCATCGGACGACTCGGCGGATCTTTCACTCTATTTCCATTTTCCCTTTTGCGACACCCTCTGCTATTTTTGCGGATGCACGATGCTCGTCACTCATAGCAGAGACCGGATCCGCGAATATAACCGCTATCTCAAGAAGGAAATTGACATCGTTGCGCCGCTTGTCTCGCGGAAACGTAAAGTCTCTCAACTCCACTGGGGCGGCGGAACGCCGTCGTATCTCGACCCCGACGAAATCCTCGACATCGGCAGCTTTATCCATGAGCGATTTTCGTTCGGGGGCGATATTGAAGCCGGTGTCGAGATAGACCCGCGGGGGTTAACATTCGAACATATGAAGGCACTCCGCGAAAGCGGATTTAACCGCGTAAGCATGGGAGTGCAGGATTTTAACCCGAAAGTTCAGGAGGCTGTCAACCGCGTCCAGCCGGAGTCAATTACCCGAGACGCCGTGAACTGGAGTCGCAAACTGGGGTTTAAGAGTATTAACCTGGACCTGATTTACGGTCTGCCCCACCAGACGTTAGCATCCTTTAAAAAGACCGTGGAGACCGTGATCGACATCTCGCCGGACCGGCTTGCGATCTTTAATTACGCTCATGTCCCCTGGCTCAAGCCGCATCAAAAACTGATTCACCAGGAACAATTGCCGACGCCAGAATTGAAACTCCAGATCTTCAAGATGACGATCGAGAAACTCATCGATGCCGGTTATTGGAACATCGGCATGGATCATTTTGCAAAACGGAACGATGAGCTGGCAATCGCACAGAAGAACAAGACCCTCTACCGGAATTTCCAGGGATATTCAACGAAGGCGGGCTGCGACCTGTACGGATTTGGTATGTCCGCGATCGGGCACTTCAGGGAGACATATCAGCAAAACAAGAAAACCCTCCCGGAATATTACAGAACGCTCGACGGTAACTCTCTGACGACCTCCGTCGGGTACCGTATGAGCCCGGACGACCTGATTCGAAAATCGGTGATTATCCAGTTGATGTGCGATATGGGGCTGGACAAAGCGTCTATTGAGACGCAGTTCGGAATTTCTTTCGATGAATATTTCAGCGACGCGTTACACAAGCTTGAGGCTTTTGTACCGGACGGGCTCGTCACACTCACGCACGACAACATAACAGTCAACGGACTCGGGAGATTGATTATCCGAAATATTGCGATGTGTTTTGATGCGTACCTCGAACGGATGATGAAAGAGCGGCCGATATTTTCCCGAACCGTATGAGGTGGCAAGAATGAATGCCGGAGAGACCGCAGTCGTACTTTTTCAGCTCGGCGGACCGGATACCCTCGACGCAGTGGAACCGTTTCTATACAATTTGTTCTGCGATCCCGACATCATCGATGTTCCCGGGGCTTTTCTCATTCGGAAAATGCTTGCCCGACTGATCTCCTCGCGACGTGCGCCGAGAGTACGCGAGCTTTACAGAAGGATCGGCGGCGGCTCCCCCATTCTTGCGCAGACAACACTCCAGGCTAACCGGCTCCGCGAGGTGTTGGAAACGAGAGGTTATCCGCTCAGCGTATATATCGCGATGCGGTATTGGCATCCTATGACGGAAGAAGTGTACGGTCGAATTCTCGACGATGGGGTGAAAGAAGTCGTTCTACTCCCCCTCTACCCTCAGTATTCAAAAGCCACAACGGGATCGAGCATGAAGGAATGGGCCCGCATCGTCCGCGCGTCACAGAGGGATAAACTCTCCGTGAAGGCTGTCGAAAGTTACTACGACAACCCTCTTTATGTCGGGGCACTCGTCCAGAACATCAACACTTCAATCGCAAAAGTCCCGGCGGATGAACGCGGCAAAGTCCATCTCGTGTTTAGCGCTCATGGCACTCCGATGAAACTAGTGCGGGAGGGAGACCCGTACTCCGAGCATATCGAAAAGACGTACCAGCTGGTGGTTAAGAATGGAAACTTCGGACTTCCCCACCATCTCTGCTTCCAGAGCAAGATAGGTCCGCAACGCTGGTTGGAGCCATCACTCACGGGGATGATCAAAAACCTTGCTTCCCAAAAAGTGTCGCATATCATCGTCGTCCCAATGGCATTTGTCACCGAGCATATCGAAACACTTTCCGAAATCAACATCGAGGCGCGGGAAGAAGCAGGTGCGCTCGGCATCGAATACTTCGACATGATGCCTGCCCTCATTGCCGGCGAGAAATTTATCGCGTGTCTGGCGGACCTCGTGATTGAAAAACTCAGGAATTGAATTTGGCAGCTTTCGAACAACATAGTGTCGTTGTGGTTGGAGCCGGAATCTCAGGGCTCGCGGCCGCCTGGTGGCTCCGCAAATCGGGCTTCGACGTCTGCATCCTCGAACATGACGGGGCGGTCGGCGGTACGATGAAGACCATCCATCAGGACGGCTGGCTGATCGAAGCGGGGCCCAACAGCGCGCTTGAGACAACCCCGCTGTTGCGGCAGCTTTCCATCGATGTTGGAATCGAAAACGAACTCATCTACGCAAACGAGGCGGCGGACAAACGTTATATACTGCGGGCAGGAGCCCTCCACGCCCTTCCTATGAAACCGGGTTTGTTCCTCGGCTCACGGCTCTGGTCGCTCCGCGGAAAACTCCGATTGCTTCTAGAGCCCTTCATCGGGAGGAGTTCAAAGGAAGAAACGATCGCAGAATTCGTTTCACGTCGGCTTGGGAGCGAGTTCCTGGATTACGCCATTAATCCATTTGTAGCGGGAGTCTACGCAGGTAATCCGGAACAACTGAGTGTGCAGGCTGCTTTCCCAAAACTTTATGCGCTCGAGAAAAATTACGGGGGGCTTATTAAGGGACAGCTCCTTGGCGCGAAGGAGAGAAAGAAACATGCCGAGAAAGCAAAAGACCGGTCACGACTTTTTTCATATACCCTGGGGATGCAAACTCTCCCGGACGGAATTGCGAGAGCTTTGCATGGATCCATTCATCTCAACGTGAATGTCGAAAACATCCATGTAATCTCCCAAAACGGCTCCGGCTCTTCGAAAAGATTCAAGATCACCGGAACTAAAAATGGACGCGAGCTCACCGTCGACGCAAATGCAGTTATTCTTGCCGTACCTTCTCAGAATGCGGCGGCGATCATCCGAACGCTCGATGCACCTCTTGCAACTTCCCTCAAAAACATCTATTATCCTCCGGTAACGGAAGTGTTTCTCGGTTTCGCACGCGACGACATTTCGAGACCGCTTGACGGATTTGGATTTCTGATACCGGCAAAAGAGAATCGAAGTATTCTCGGCA
>CAYYHS010000192.1:0-5638 GCA_964471785.1 uncultured Chitinophagaceae bacterium | reverse complement strand
AAGCATCATTGAAACGGAGGAAATCACAATGTCTACAATAATTTCAAAAAGCTTTCTGCTCCTGTTATTCGCGGTGGTCATCTGCTGCGTCTTTTACCCGCTCGTGCTCTTGGTATTCGGACAGGTTTTCTTCCCCTTCCAGGCCAACGGCAGCATCGTGAATGGCCCGGACGGGAAGCCAGTCGGCTCGCTGCTGATAGCCCAGTCTTTTACAAAGGATGAATACTTCCAACCCCGCCCATCTGCTGCCTCGTACGATGGCGGAGCATCTTCATCGTCGGCGCTGGCACCGTCCAATTTTGTTTTGCGCGATCGGGTCGCGCGAACGCTTGGTCCGATCGTGAGATATGCTGATGGTCCGAAGAGCGGACAGCTCATCGGTTCCGATGTCGAGGATTGGTTCCAGCACGACATGTATCAGGGAAGTGCGCACATTGTCGGACAATGGGCATCCATGCACAATGCAGACGCAACTGCGTGGGTTAACATCGACTCACTGCACACTTCCTATGTCGCGGACTGGGCAACGAAACATCCAGATGTGGTCGCTCAATTCGTAAAGAGCAATCCGAGCATACCGCAGCCTGCGCCGTCGGACCTTGCAGTGACTTTCTTCCAAACTTTCTCAAATGAACACCCCGGCAAATTCCCTTCACCCATGCCGGACACCGGTGCTGACGGCAAAGCTGTCATAGTCATCAAGCTAGTCAGCACCGGTGGCGATATTCAGTCCATCTTCTTCGAAATGTGGCGGCTGGATCATCCGGATGTAGGATTGCAGAATCTACCCGGTGACATGCTCACCACCTCTGCTTCGGGGCTCGACCCTCACATTACCATGCAGAATGCGAACTATCAGCTCGACCGCGTTTCTGCGAAGTGGGCGACAGACTTGAAGCGGAGTCCCGACGAAATTCGAAAAGAAGTTGCCAATATTCTGGAGAAGAATTCATTCGCTCCATGGGATGGATTGGCGGGAGAGAAGATGATTAACGTGCTTCAAGTCAATCTCGCCCTGCGCAGCGAATTTGGAGCTCCGCAGTAAGTATTTGCGACGGATCGGAGGGCGTCGTTTGTATTGAGCGCGATGCGCTTGAACGGCGCCCTGGCGAACCTTTTTGAATGGCAAGATGTAATGACTTCAGGTTTTTGAAATGCTTAATTCCGGAACGATTCTTATCATTGATGAGGATATTGAAGTCAGGCGACTCGTCCACAAGACATTGGAACGTGCCGGCTACAAACTGAAGACGGCCGAAATGCATGACAATATTCTTCAACATGTCTTTGCGACCCGGTGCAGTCTCGTGATGCTCGGAATGGAATCGCTCCAGCATTCCGACATCAATTTACTGAAAGAGTTGAGGGCATCGGCACTCCTCCCCGTTATTGTTCTTTCTCCACCGCTCTCAGAGGAAGACGCTCTGACTGCGTCGGTGGCTGGTGCAAGTTATTATGTCTCCAAACCGTTCAGTGAGGCAGGATTGCTGGCGTCCGTGCGTTCGGTGTTGCGATCGTATAACACAACGACTCAAGGATCTACATTTGAAACCGAATCTGTGTTTATAAACTTCGAGAACCATCTGGTAAGCAAGAATGGGAAAATCATTCAGCTTACTCCGACGGAATTTTCACTCCTCTCGCTTTTTGTTCACAATCCAGGCAAAGTGTTAACCCACGCCTATATTGCAAGGCAAATCAGGGGGCCCTGGTTCGACAAGAGATTGCCCTATTCCCGCGTTTATGTTGGAAGGCTTCGAAAAAAATTAGAAGATAACCCAAACGATCCACAATTGTTTCAAACAGAATCCGGGAAAGGGTACAGATTAGTGGTAAAACAGTAAAATGGCTTGGCCACATATTCAGCATCGATATGGGAGTATTCGGGCATAAAACAAACAACTCAGGCGGGAAATTCAAGAGAAATGGATGGATTGTCAATGGAACAGTACAAAGACCGAAGCAATGATTCACCCACGAGCGTGTTTTTTCTATGGGGATGGGTAGCAGCCCTTGTCGTTGCAGCGATTTGCGTAGCGTACAAACTCTTCTGAGTTAGAAAGCTAGACTCAGATTTCCGCGTGAACGCGCACCGCAAAAACATGTACGGGCCCTCTGTCGCGGTTATAGGCGGGGTGAAGAAGACATTGATAATCGCCGGTCATTTTGATCGCAGGAATCACTTCTAAACTGTAGAATCCCTCAAAGATCCCTTCTGCACCATAATTCAGTTTTCCATCTCCAATCATGAAACCGTATCCGCCGGCCGCGAGATAGTCGGCATGGGCCTGAGACAAACCGTTGATAACGAGCGCCGCACCCACTTGGTCATGCGATCGTTTCCAGGAATTACCGTTGACGATTGCCCCTGCGCTCAACGACCGATCGATTTCCGTAAACGCCCACGTTTCATTAATCCCGTCGTTCCAACTGAATCGTGCGAAGAGTCCAAATTCGTCGGAGAGCTGCTGCTCTGCGTTCAAACCGAAACCGTACTTCGACCTGCCATAACGTCTTGCCTGTATAATATCGGTGTGATAGACCGAGTCGTCTGTCGCTTCACGATAATTCCCCATGCGCGCCTGGTTTCTGTAAAGGAGAATACGAATCGCGCCCTTCCTTTCGTTCAATTGGAAGCGCCGCTCAAGTTCCAGATTCAGGCTGAAAGCATCTTTGATGCGGGTATCCATCTCTAATCCGTTCGCTTCTTTTGGAACAAGAGACGTTGCTGCACGAATCGACCAATCATGCTCGTCGTATTCGGCGAAAATCCCCCACGTGTAGCCTCGTGTGTCGGCGGCATAATCCCAGGCGCCGTTGCTCATTAATGCCCAGTTAAGAAATTGTGTGCGAGGATCGTGGCTGTAGCTGTTATCATCCAAAAAATCCGAAAGTGCGAACTTCCCGCCAATTACTGTCAAGCGGTGTATCGGTTCAGAACCGTTGAGTTGATTAAGATCCTCCAAAAGTGTTTCTGTTTCAGCCCCAAACCCAAAAGTCTGCTTAACATATGCTCGTCCTACAAAAAGCGTCGGTGTTGGCTCGCCAACGCGGAATGTTTCTCCGTTAGGAAACCCTGCCACACCGGTTGCGCCGCTGAGACCTCGGCCTCCGCTTATTTCCGGGTTAAAATAGAATTCTGTCCCTTGCGATAAACGAACTCCTAAAAAGAGTGTGGAAGTAAGAGAGGTTTGCCGTTCGCTCACTGGCTGCAAGCTATTCATTCCTGTGTATGGTGAAGGAAAACGATAGTGCCACTGTGAGACAATTGTTTCCTGGAAGTGCAAATTCCATCGCTCGAGAGTGGTATCCTGAGGATACAAAAAATGGGACGACAGAATTACTACTAGAACGACGTGAACGATATATTTTTTAACATTCCATTCCATCAAATTGCCGCCTGGAGAATACATCATTTATCGCAGAATTGATTGTGGCAAAACTCAGTTTCAATTAAGCGTTTATGTTTACAATGTCAACAATAGCCGCCCTGATAAGCCGAAAGAAAGTATCACCGCGCACCACCGCACCTTATTTATAACTCGGTTTCTGCGGTCTTTTCGAGATAACGAGTTCATGGGCGCCTTACTTATTAAGGTGAAAGTGTATTGTTGCGGAATTTTTTATAGTAATTTTATCTTTTGTCCTTTCATTTTTATATCTCCTTCATTGCTTTGCCTTTCGCGGCTCATCATATTGTAAACGTAAATTATCGAGGTAATAACTAAGAATTACCTCCGATGGTAAAGCATCTATTGTAAAGCACCAAATTCAAACAAGAGTGTTTTCAAAAATGTCGTTCACATCACACTACAGACCATAACGAGGAGGCAATATATATGAATCTTTTGATCTGGCTGCCGGCGATGTTCCTTCTTGGCATCGCATTAATGGCATTGTGCTATTGGTTCATGGAAGCTTGCGACAACATTTAATTATCGGAAAGAGAGTAAACCTATGATTTATTTAACCGCCGCCGTGGCCCTTTTCTTGTTCGTCTATCTAGTTGTTGCACTTTTACGCCCGGAAAAATTTTAAAGAACATCTCACATCATCCACATCAGCAATAGTTAAAGGAGCAGAACAATGCTACTTCACATCTGGCTTCTCCCGGTCGCGATTCTTGTTACGACGACCGTTCTTGCCTTTCCGCTGAGCCGTTTCCTTGCATGGATCATGGACGGAAAATACAAACCGTTACCATTCTTCCGGTGGTTTGAAGATCGCCTGCAGGATACTGCGCAGAACTGGAAGCAATATACCGCGTCGATCCTCATTTTTAACACTGTTCTCTTCGCGTTCGGATTCCTCATCCTTTGGCTCCAGCCATGGATGCCGTTGAATCCTGACGGCAAAGGCATGCTCGCCCCAAGCACGATCCTTCACAGCGTTATTTCGTTTATGACAAACACGGATTTACAGCACTATTCGGGCGATCAACATCTCTCAAATTTCAGCCAGATCTTCTTTGGAATAACAAATTTTTTTCTCTCGGCGTCTATCGGATTCTGCGGGCTAACGGCCATTATCCGGGCACTTCGGGGTGATGCGTCGATCGGTAATTTCTTCGTAGATATGTGGCGTGTCGTGATGTACATGTTTCTGCCGGCAGCATTTCTCCTCGGGATCGTATTCCTTCAACAAGGCGCCCCGATGACTTTTGAAAGTTCATATCACGTTTCAACACTCGAAAAAGGATCGATGGGCGGGACGGATAAGGGGGAGCCAAACCCGCAAAGCATTGTCGTTGGTCCCCTGGCTGCCTTTGTGCCGATGAAGCAATTAGGAACGAATGGAGGTGGATTCTTCGGTATGAATTCCGCTCATCCTTACGAAAATCCGACTGCGTTCACGAATTTCCTTTCGTGCGTTGCAATGATGCTCTTCCCATTTGCTCTCGTCTTGATGTACGGCCGCATGCTCGGCCGCATCCGGCACGCGTATGTCATCTTTTCGGTGATGATGGTCCTCATGATCGGCACGATCGTCTGGGCTGTCTACTTCGATACGCTTCAGCCGAATCCGGGGTTGACCAGCCATCCGGCGCAGAATTATGAAATCCCCAGCTCTACTGCCCCCGGCGGAAAGCGCCCGATCGCAGTGCCTGCAGTTGCCGGACTCCCGGTCGACCAGCATCTCGGGAACCTTGAGGGGAAAGAAATGAGATTCGGGACCTCGGCGGGGGCTACCTTTGCGGCGTTAACTGTCGATGTTACAGACGGAGCGGTCAACTGCGAGCATGACAGTTTGAACCCCATCGCGGCATTGTCGCCGATGGTCGGTATGTGGCTCAATTGCATCTTCGGAGGCAAAGGGGTCGGGATGATCAACATGCTCCTGTACGTCATCATTGGAATCTTCGTAGCGGGGATGATGGTCGGACGGACACCGGAGTATCTAGGAAGAAAAATCGGCTCGCGGGAAATAAAACTAGCCGTCATTGCCCTGCTGATTCATCCACTCATGATCCTCTTTCCAAGCGGTTTGTTCGCCGCGACAGATTGGGGACTCAAATCTACAAGCAATCCTGGCGCGCATGGTTTTTCTCAGATCATGTATCAATTCTCGTCCGCCTCTGCCAACAATGGTTCAGCGTTTGATGGTTTGGGTGTGAGTTACGGCTTCAACAATAATCCAA
>CAYYHS010000191.1:0-5645 GCA_964471785.1 uncultured Chitinophagaceae bacterium | reverse complement strand
ACCCGTCTCCCCACCCACAGTTGCCCCCTCCGCCGAGACTCCACCACGATCCCAAGACCGGCCTCATGCTGCGCCGACACGGGGTCGCAAGAACAAAGCTCATGAAGAACGTAAACCCGCGAGGGGACATCACGAGCCGCGTCCGACTTCTCCGCCGGTGGTGCAGGAACCATGGGATGGCTCGGTCTTTTCGGTTCCAAAGGTCGAGGGCAAAAAGCGCTTTCAGGATTTTGACATACCTTCTGAGGTAATTCATTCCATCTATGATTTGAAATTCGAGTATTGCACTCCCGTTCAGGCGGAAACCCTGGCGAAAGCGCTGGCCGGTGAAGATGTGACCGCGCAGGCACAAACCGGCACTGGTAAGACGGCGGCTTTTCTCATTACAATTTTTGCCCATTGCCTGAAACACCCGATCACTGGAAAACGGCCCCTTGGGACTCCCCGCGCTTTGATCCTTGCCCCGACGCGCGAATTGGTGATGCAGATCGATAAAGATGCCCACTTGCTCGGGAAGCATGTGCCTTGCAGAACTCTCGCTCTCTTTGGGGGGATCGATTACGTGAAACAGCAGAAACAACTGCAGCAGTCGCCGTGCGACGTTCTCGTTTGCACTCCCGGACGTCTCATCGACTTCAAGAAAAAGAAGCTGGTTGATCTCGGCAAGGTCGAAATTCTTATCCTCGACGAAGCGGATCGGATGCTCGACATGGGATTTATTCCGGCAGTGAGGTCAATCGTTCTCAGCACTCCTCCAAAATCGGAACGTCAAACGATGTTCTTTTCTGCGACGATATCATCGGAGGTCAAACGGCTTGCTGAATCGTGGACACGTCAGGCCTTCCAGGTTGCTGTTGCGCCGGAAGAAATCGCAGTGCAGAGCGTGGAGCAGATCACATACATCACGACACGAGACGAGAAACCCACGCTCCTTTATAATCTTATCATGCAGAAACATCTCGAGCGGGTGTTGATCTTTGTGAACCGCCGCGATGAAGCCCGCCGGCTCAAGGACCAGTTTGAAGTGTACGGCATTAGTTGCGCGCTTCTTTCGGGGGATGTCGAACAGAACCAGCGCATCAGCAGGCTCGAGCGGTTCCGTGAAGGAAAAATCCGGGTTCTCGTCGCAACCGACGTGGCGTCGCGAGGGATCCATGTCGAAGCGATCTCGCACGTCATCAACTATAATCTTCCTCAAGACGTGGAGGAGTATGTCCATCGCATCGGGCGCACAGGCCGTGCAGGGGCGAGCGGCATATCGATAAATTTCGCGGACGAGGAAGACTCGCATGAGTTGCCCAAACTCGAAGAATTCCTCGGCAAGAAGATTGAATGCGTTTTTCCGGAAGAGCATCTGCTTGTCCCGATCCCGGTAAAGTACCCTCACCAGCCCCCCGTGCACCGCGAACAGAGAAAATTTGACCCGCGGAGATCGAGACCAAGACCGCGCAGACGGTGATGATCGAAGGCGGGTCGGAGCCGGCTCCCGGATTCGCGGCAGTTTCTTTTTCACAAAGGTTTTTCTATTCATCGTTTTCATCCTGATCCCGCCGCCTCTTTGATTATCGCTGTGAATTATTTACATTTTCCAATTGTGCTTTGGAGTACCGCAAACCAATCGATAGAAGGAGAACAAGGTATGAAACATCGGATGACAATTCTGTTCTTGATGATGTTTGCCGCTGCGATGGCTGTCGGACAGACGGCGCCGGAGAAGATCGATACCGCGGCGGTGGCAAAAATCAAAAATGAGGGGATGAACGATTCGAAAGTGATGGAGACTCTCAGCTACCTTTCCGATGTCTACGGACCGAGGTTGACAGGATCGCCGGAATTCCGGGAGGCTGCGGAATGGACAAAGAAAAAGCTGGAAGAAATGGGGCTCCAGAATGTCGCGATCGAATCATGGAAATTTGGCAAGGGATGGTCATTGAAAGATTTTTATGCAGAGATGACCGAGCCGCGGGTCCAGCCTCTCATTGCGTACCCAAAGGCATGGTCTCCCTCGACGAAGGGGACCGTTCGGGGTTACGCCGTGTACCTCGATGCGAAGACGGACGACGATCTGCAGAAATTCAAGGGGAAGCTCAAGGGAGCTATTGTTCTGACGAGCGATCCTCGGGAAATCAAGGCACATTTCACTCCCGACGCCGATCGGTTAACGGATGAAGACTTACTAAAGATGGCGAATGCCGACGTTCAAAGAGGACGCGGGCGCGGCGGCAGGAGAGATACATCGGCGTTTCGCCTGCTGAGAGAACGATTCATGATGGGAAGGAAGAAGATTGAGTTTTGCCAGCAAGAAGGAGCCGCGATTGTCGTCGAGAACTCGTCGGGCGACGACGGGACATTGTTCGTCCAGTCGGCGACTGTGGCACAGCCCGCCAATACTCCGTTCGACAAGAGAATCAATCCCTACGACGAGACATCGCCGAAAGTTCTCACTCAGATTGTTGTCGCCGCAGAGAATTACAATCGGATTATCCGGATGATTCAGAAGGGGAGTCATGTAAAGCTGGAATTCAAACTTGACGCCGAGTTTTATGACGACCAGCCCGGAATGAACATTGTCGGCGAAATCCCCGGCTCTGATCTGAAGGATGAGGTGGTGATGATCGGCGGTCATTTCGATTCATGGCACGGCGGGACCGGTGCGACGGACAATGGGACAGGTTCCGCGGTCTGCATCGAGGCAATGCGAATTCTGAAGGCGCTTGATATGAAGCCGCGCAGGACAATCCGGATTGCTCTTTGGGGAGGAGAAGAGGAGGGGCTGCTCGGATCCAAGCAATATGTCATGACACATTTTGGAGAAAGAGACACGGCTCAGGGGAGTACGTTCGGCGACCTTAAGAAGAAGACGGACTTCGACAAACTCTACGTCTATTTCAACAATGATAATGGAACCGGCAAAGTGCGCGGAGTTTACATGCAAGGGAATGAAGCGGCTCGGCCGATTTTCAGGGCTTGGCTTGAACCGTTTGCAGAGATGGACGCATCGACACTGACGCTCGATAATACCGGCGGGACAGATCATCTCTCGTTCGACGCCATCGGGCTCCCTGGCTTTCAATTTATCCAGGATGGCATCGACTACGATACACGCACGCACCATTCAAACATGGATGTGTTCGACCGGGTCCAGGAAGGAGATGTAAAACAGGCATCGGTCATCATGGCGGCGTTTGCCTACGATGCCGCAATGCGCGAGGGAAGTTTTCCGCACAAGCCGCTCCCGACACTCAACGGACCACGGTCACCGTTCTGAAAAACTCTCATTGAATGGGAGATAAACCGCGAAGACGCCAAGAACGCGAAGAAAATTATTGAATCGGGAAAGAGAAAGAAGTCCTCTCTTCACTTTAGCGCCCTTCGCGCCTTTGCGGTTTTCTCTTCTTACAACCTGCTAGAATTATCGCAGCTATTTATATGAGAAAGATCGTTGTCTTCAGCGGGGCAGGCCTATCGGCAGAGAGCGGCATCCCGACATTCCGGGACTCGGGCGGATTGTGGGAACAACACCGCATCGAAGACGTCGCCTCGCCCGAAGGCTGGGAACGCAACAAACAGCTTGTGCTCAATTTTTATGAACAACGGTACCTGAAGAGCCTTCAGTGTCGGCCCAACCCTGCCCATGACGCCATTGCACAGCTTCAGCATACCTTCGAAGTCATCAACATCACCCAGAATATCGACACGCTCCTCGAACGGGCGGGATCGAAAAACGTCTGGCACTTGCATGGGAGGATTGACTACCAGAAATGCGAGTTCCACTACTCTATTCCTCCGTTCGACGATGCGTCGTTCACGTGCAATTATCGCGCTCAGATCACTTCGCCAACCAAGCTCGGCGACCTCTGCCCCAAGTGCGGCAGTCAGCTCCGGCCGGATGTTGTCTGGTTTGGCGAAGCGGTCGACATGAGGCAAGAATACCTTGATGAACAGGTCGAGACAGCGGACATTTTTGTGGGAATCGGCACATCCGCCCAGGTCTACCCAGCAGCGGGTTTGCTTCCGCTCTTCAGCCGGACCCCGCAGAAATTTTTCATCGACCCGCA
The DNA here is from genome assembly GCA_964471785.1 of uncultured Chitinophagaceae bacterium. GTDB lineage: Bacteria > Bacteroidota > Ignavibacteria > UBA10030 > UBA8401 > JAGVPT01. The sequence continues at coordinate 1,587 of CAYYHS010000191.1, read as the reverse complement.
TCCGGCGTACGATAAGCTTGAAGGCTATGAAGTGCTTGAAGGCGCAGCGAGTGAACAGATGCCCCGTCTGACAGCAATGTTGCTTGTGTAGTGGTAATTTTTTCAAAAGGAATGTCATCCCGGCCCCGCTTGCGCGGGGTGAAACTCCGGCCGGTCGAAGACTCGACTCGTTGAAAATCTAAAACAGCAATATAGATGCTGACGAAAGTCAAGATCCATTTTGAGATCGAAAGCGCAATATCTGGATTCCCGCTGAAGTTTATCCCGTGCTTCATACAGGACGGAAATGACGATCTGAGACAATACTCGGTAGCGGGTAATGGCAGTGGGCTGCCTTCAGTTAAGTGTCATTCTGAAAAAGTTCCGCATAAGCAGGACAAAGTGAAAACCGACACGAAGTGTTGCTTTGGAAATGCATTCCTTTGGGAGAATCCACGCAAATATCGTTCTATGAATCCTCACCCCGCTTGGGAAGTAGCGAGGTTTAGGATACGAGGCATTCACGGGATGACTCCTGGCCAAATTAGGACACTTTCCGGGAGTGCGCCCAAAGGTTCACTTAACGCCGAAGCGTCCCTCCGATATAATAAACTCAATTCTCTGTTGAATTAAAGGAAAGAAACTAATATCATTAAAGATAAGCTGAATTCTATTCTTCCACTCTATTTCCGACAATGGGACATATAAAGACCAATCGTATAGTGGCGTTTGCCGTTTTCGCCGTCACTCTCATCACGTACCTCTATACACTTCCGCCAACAGTCGTTTTCTGGGATGTGCCTGAACATATTGCGGCCTCGTTCCTCCTGCAAGTGCAACATCCGCCGGGCTCCCCTTTGCTGGTGATTGTAATGCGCGTCGCCTCGATGATACCGTTATTCTCCGATATCGCCGTCAGGATGCACTTCGTCAACGCGCTGGCAAGCTCGGTTGTTGTAACGCTTCTCTACCTCATCACGGTAAGGATGATTTTGCTGCGACATGCGCTCCCCGAAGCCATGTTCGACCGGATTGCCGTCTATGGATCGGCCGCCATCGGCGCACTCGCGCTCACCTTCAGCACGACGTTTTGGTTTAACGCAATCGAGACGGAGACGCGCAATACTAGCCTTCTGTTCACCGCTCTTATTATCTGGCTTGTTTTGAGATGGCATGAGGAGTATGAGAAGCCGCACAGCGATGCGTATCTTCTTCTCATCACTTTTCTTGTCGGCCTGACCACCGGGATCCATATCCACGGACTCATGGGTTTCTTTGTTGCGATTCTCGTGGTCTACTTCCGGTTCTACAAACATTCACTGCGCACGTTTGCTTTTTCAACCGACGTGATAAAATTCGGCGTGGTGGCCGCTCTGATTTTCTTCACGGTGTATCCGGGCATAGTAAAATGGTACCCGTCGATGCTGGACAAGTCGCTTTTCGGATTGCAGTCCGACCTCTGGCTCGCACTGGCCATCGCTCTTCCCTTAGGATCCCTGTATCTCCTTTATTATTCCTATAAGAACAAGAAGCGAATACTCAACATCGCTGCCCTCTCTTTCCTCTTGATCCTCCTCGGCTATTCTGTCTATGCAGTTGTCTATATGC
>CAYYHS010000190.1:0-5662 GCA_964471785.1 uncultured Chitinophagaceae bacterium | reverse complement strand
ATCAAAGAGGGTTAAGTGCGAGACTTCAGAACGCTTAAAAAAATTCAGCGTTGTAAAAAGATAGTACCCGTAAATTCCCAGGACGGAAAAAACAAGAGGGTATCTGCCGATCCATTGCGACAATCTCCTCCATATGGATTCCATCTTCATGGATTCTCCTAATCGGTTAGAGTATTCCGAGGGCTCTGTCAAACCGGACCCTGGGCTTGGTCAAAAGAAGTAAGTTTAATGAAATGGTACAGCTTTTTCCGAAGAGACACAAGATAATGCAATCACTGTGTAACGCTGAGGCGGGTTACGAGAAAAAATGAGGCCACTGGCAGCGGGGACGCAGTACCGGCTCGCCGGAATTCGCGACTGCGCCAATACCGCGGCGTCGGCCACGCAAAGCGTGCGAGGATCCGCAAATGATTTCTTAATGGGTTAACTGCCCTTGCTGAACCTCATTGATAGCTCCGATGATGAGCGGGAAGTACCGGTCAAGAGGGCAATCGAGCATATTCCGGACATAGCACTGTCCGGCGGCAGTCTGTTCCTCGCAGTGGGCGCAGACTTCGCCGCGAAGGGCCGTCACATAATCCAAGACGTTGTCGCTGTGCGTGGATTGCACCACGTGGACAACCCTGGAGAAATATTTCTTCAATCCGCAATCGAACTGCGGAGAAAGGCGACAGTTACCGTGGCGATCGCCATCGATGCATTTAACGCAAACTTTCTGCTGAACAGCGTTCCAATACTTGGCAAGCATGACCGTCCTCCTAGCTGTTAAGAAAGCCAATCGTCAAACTCCGTTTCGGGAATGTCGATTGGGAATGAATTGAAATTTTTGTTCCGATGGTCTTTTGCGCCGAACGCCAATACATGCGGTCTTGAGCTGCGAACGACGACCCGTGTCACAGTAAAGGCAACAGTCATAGCGACCACAGTCGTTAGCGCAATCCATATCCCTTTTTTCATTGATATCACCAACCCATAGTATATTTCAATATTCCGTGGCTTCAGTAGTATGCTTGTATCATAGAGGAACGTTTCCAGTGATGCGTACCCTGCGGGCTGCGGAAACAGCAGCGCGCGCTCATCATCGGTCGGTGTGGCCCTTCTAATACTTCAGAGCCACACATCCGTCGCCGAGTCTTCCACAATCGGCGATGTCTTGGGATGCTTTGCCTCGTCCAGCACTGCCGCAACTCCTTCCATCCGCGTATGCGCCTCCATGACCTTCCCCCGCACCTTGTCGAAATCCAGAGGGAAATGCGGATGATCGCGGTACCAGTCGAGAACCTTCTCCATCTCCACCGTCAACACAAAGACTTGATTGCATTCTTTTGCAACCCAGTCAAATTTTTCCTTTGAGATCTGAACACAATTCATTGTCGAATTCCTTCTTGATCGTACAGTAGGAGCTACGAATGCGATTGATGCGTTCTAAACGTCACACGAGCAGCGTCGATAAGTTCCTCATGGAAATGAGGGTGGGCGACTGCGATAAGGGCGTCGGCCCGCTGCCTCATATTCTTCCCATGCAGCGATGCGACGCCGAACTCGGTCACAACATAGTGGACATCCGCACGGGTCGTTACCACCCCTGCTCCCGGAGCGAGCTGAGGAACAATGCGCGACACCGTACCGTTCTTCGCCGTAGAAGGCAATGCTATAATTGGCTTGCCGCCTTTTGATGCCGCCGCCCCCCGGATAAAGTCCACCTGGCCGCCGAATCCGCTGTAGATTGTCTTTCCGATTGAATCGGCACACACCTGACCCGTGATGTCGACTTCGATGGCTGAATTGATTGCCACCATTTTGTCGTTGTGCGAAATGATGAACGGATTATTTGTATAATTGCACGGATGGAGCTCAAAGTATGGATTATTATGTACGTACTCATACAACTGTTTTGTCCCGAGAACAAATGTTGCAATCACTTTCCCCGGATGTAGCGACTTTTTTTGGTTCGTGATGATCCCCTTATCGATGGCTTTCACGACGCCGTCGGAGACCATCTCGGTGTGAACGCCCAGATTCTCTTTTCCGTCGAGATTCGAGAGAACCGCATCCGGTATTCCTCCAATTCCAAGTTGAAGCGTCGATCCATCTTCAATAAGTCCGGCGATGTGAGTGCCGATTCTCATCTCTACTTCTGAGGATCCGCTGCCATGCTGCAGTGTCAGGAGCTCTTCGGAGCACTCGACGATCTTGTCGACATGGGAAACATGGATGAAGACATCCCCGAGCGTGCGAGGCATCTTTTCGTTCACTTGTGCCACAACGATTTTCGCGCTTTCGGCGGCAGCCTTCGAAGCTGCACACTCAGCCCCGAGACTCATAAACCCATGATCGTCCGGAGGAGAGAGATGGATGAAAGCGACATCCAGCGGTATGACGCCGTCGGTGAATAACGCAGGGATCTCCGAAAGATGCACCGGAACGGCATCCGCATTTCCATCCGTGATTGCTTGCCGGTCTGCGGGGCCGACGAAAAGCGAATTGTGCCGAAAATGCGACTCCATCCCCGGTTTCGAAAGGGGATCGTCTCCCAGTAAAAGAACGTGGTTCACCTCGACGTGAAGCAGCTCATTCTTCCGCGCGGCCATGCCATTCATCATGAGCAAGGGAGTCGCAGCATTGCCGCTCACAAAGATGCGGTCTTCCGATTTTATCACCGCCACCGCTTCTTCAACCGACGCAACCTTCGATTTGTATTGTTCCAGCCAATTCATAGGTATTGTTCAGTTTCGAGACGGTTCGTGTGCACTTGAAAGGAGACGAAGCAAATTAGTCCCCTCTAAATCGAAAATTCTGGCGACTGAAGCATTCGTGCAGCATCCCTTAAAGGTACATACCCCATGCGCGAAGCCCGGATTTGCGAGAATTGCCTTCTCCATGCCAACATCGGCAACCTGCTCAAGATATGGAACAACGGCGTTTGTCAGCGCCGATGTTGCGGTGCGGCCGACGGCGGCCGTCATGTTCGGAACACAATAATGAACGACGCCGTGACGAACGAACACCGGATCGCTAAGCGTCGTCGGCCGGCTCGTCTCAATACACCCGCCTTGATCGATCGAAAGGTCCACGATCACAGAGCCGGGTTTCATTCCCTTCACCATTTCCTCGGAAACCAGGTGAGGAGTTTTTTCGCCTTTCAAAAGGACCGCCCCAATCAGCGCATCAGCATAACCGACGGCACGGGCGATATTGTACTCCGAGGCAATCGCAGTCGATATCTTCCATTGAAGAAGTTCTTCGGCCTGCCGGAGACGCGCGACATCTCTGTCTAAGAGGGTGACGGATGCTCCCATCCCGATCGCCGTCCGAGCGGCAGTCTTGCCGACGGTACCGGCGCCGAGAATGACAACCGATGCCGGAGGAATTCCTGGAATGCTTCCCAGAAGGATGCCCCTACCTCCTTCTTTACCTTGCAGAAATTGAGCCGCAACCTGGACAGACATTTGCCCGCCGATTTCGCTCATCACCTGAAGAACGGAACACTCGCCTTGTGCATTCTCGATAAGCTCATAGGCAACAGCGGTTACTTCATGCTGCAACAACGTCTCAATATGCTTGCGCTTGGAGATGGCTAAATGAAGGAAGGAGAAAATCGCCTGCCCCTTGGACATCTGGTGCAGCTCTTTCTCCGAGAGAGGAGAAATCTTCAGGACGATTTCCGATCTGTTGATGATTTCTTCTGCGCTGTATGCGGTGACGCCCCCGGCGGAAATATAATCTTCATCATGAAAAAGCGCAGAGACGCCGGCATGTCGTTCCACGTGCACGGTATGCCCCGATGCCACCAGTGCTTGAACTCCGGCTGGAGAGAGAGCAACTCGACGCTCCAAAAGGCCGGTTTCTTTTAGTATTCCGATATTCATAATGGCCGCGTTTCATGCGTTTCGGTCGAACATCCGAGCATTCAACCGAACAGTTTGGATAACCAAAGATTAATTTCCTCGGTCTTTGATTGCGTCCATAGGACAAACGGAGATCGCTCGCTGCACGTCCTCTAGCTCTTCGTTCCCCTCCGGTTGCCGATAGATGTAATAGAAACACGCCGAGTCGTCGAAAGTGAAGCTGTGAATTGCGTACGACATACAGAGACCGCATCCGTTGCAGCAGTCCATCACATAGAATCTTCCTGGCACATTTTCGACCAGCGGTTTTGGCAACGATTCCGTCATCATGGGTAGCTCCATCCAATTGTGAGATTAGTAACCGTGAATTTCTTTCTCTTCCGTCATGCCTCTTGTTTGCGGCGAAGCATGGAAATGATGAGTCCAAGAAACAACAGGATCGAACCTGACCAGACCAAATTCATGAACGGCTTGATGCTCGCTTCAACAATCAGCACTTCTTTCGGAGACGATTGCGAGTTTGGGCGAAGCACTTCGAGGGTCACCGTCGATTGACTAGACCCCATTTGGATATTCATACTGACAAGCTGCACCTTCGCCCCAAGGAGTTTTGACTCCGCCGCTTGATATGTCGGAACGATTTGTTGAATATAAAACGCTACCGGGGTTATCGTATCATTACCCTGCGGTGATGAGAGCTCAAGAACAGAACCGACCTGCATTCCGCCGCCGCCTGTCATCGCCTCCATCCCATGTTTCCCCATGTCAAATTTCACAAACGTTGCATGCACTCCCTGTATGTCGACCGTCTCTCCCTTTTTGATCAAAACACGTTCGCCTGCCTGATCACCCAACGCTCCCGATTGTTCGAGTGAAACCGGAGACAAGTAGAGATCGCGCGTGATGAAGGATTTGATATCGGGATTCCGCATGAGTCCTTGTTCGCCCATATCTGACATGACAGGCGAGAGCCTGAACTTGCTGCCGTTTCGTTCTGCATCAACATCAAAAGCAAATCTCTTGCCCCCTACAGGCCTGTTCCCCGTGTAGGTGAGGTTGTAGCCAAAGACGTGCTGCGGCGAATTCAACGCGAGAGCAAACTGCTCTTTATGGCCGTATTTTCCGGAGGCGAGAACTCCAAGGAAAAAGAGGGCCAATCCTATGTGAGCGATTTTGCCCCCCATCCATCGAGGGTCCCCTTTCGCAGTCATATAGGCCACTTCAATGTTTACAAATAGAGCAAACGACGACGCGAACCCAAACAGCAACATCATAAAATCGTTCGCCCCGAGCCTCCACATGAAGACGACAACGATGAGAGAAGCGCCGATCCACTTAAGAGAGCGTCGAAATGCATGCGATCCTTCTTCGTTTTCCCATCGCAGGAGAAGGCTGTATCCCAGCAACAAACCAATCGCCACCGCAATCGGCAGGTTCATTGTATCATAGAACGATCCTTCCACGTTGGTTTTCGAGAAAAGGGGGAGGCTCGTCCCAAACAAAACCACGGCCGATGAAGCCAGCAATGCAAACGATCCGAGGCTGGCCACAAAACCGCGTGAACGATATTTAAGGGGCGCCGGGTTAAGTCGGAGATCGCGCCAACGGCTGAAGAACATCCCGAAACCTAGAACCGCGAAGACTCCGAGAAAAGCAAGCAGCAGAAAGTAGACCGCAGCGCCCGGATCTGAAAACGAGTGAACAGAGGAATCGCCGAGAACACCGCTTCTTGTAAGGAATGTGCTGTAGACAACCAAGAGAAACGCAAGGATAGCGAGCACAAAATTCGTTCGAACAAGATTTCCGGTTCGCTT
>CAYYHS010000189.1:0-5677 GCA_964471785.1 uncultured Chitinophagaceae bacterium | reverse complement strand
TTAAACAGCCGAAGTCGCTGATCCCGTACGTCATTCCGGAAGAGAATATCACGCCCGGGAAATCTGTCTGGTATGCAAGTGTTTGCCAGGAATGTCCCGCGGGTTGCGGGATTTCGGTCCGAGTTCGGGAAGGAAGAGCAGTAAAGGTCGAAGGGAATCCACTCCATCCAATCAACAAGGGTGGATTGTGCGCGAGAGGGCAAGCTTCGCTTCAAGGACTCTACAACCCCGACCGGATCCAGCATCCAATGAAGAAGAGAGGAGATGGAAATTGGGAGACTATCTCGTGGGAAGAGGCAGAAAAGGTCTTAGTCGATGAACTGCTGAAGATTCAAAAAGCGGGACGGGGGGGCGATGTTGTCTTCATGTCCGGTCACACCAGCGGAGCGATCGACGAACTTGTTTCGCAATGGCTTGCCGCTGTCGGTTCCAGGAATCGATTCCGTTACGAACCGTTCGCCCACGAATCGCTGAAAAGAGCTAACGCACTGACGTTTGGGGTAGATCGCGTTCCTTCATACAATTTTGCCGATGCCGACGCGATTATTTCCTTTGGCGCTGATTTTCTTGAGACGTGGATTTCGCCGGTTGAGTTCACAAGAGGATTTACGGAACACCGCGGCTACTCAAAGGGCAAGCGTGGGACGTTCTTTTTCGTTGGACCGCGTCTCTCATTGAGCGCCACAAATGCCGATGAATGGTTTGCAGTTAATCCCGGCACCGAAGGAATCTTTGCGCTTGGGTTGGTTAAGGCTATCCTCGACGCGAAAATTGAGAAAGGGATCTCACCTGCCGAGGCGTCGCGTGTTTCGTCCATCGTAAATCCCTACTCGCTTACGGCCGTCGAGTTGGCTACCGGAATTAATTCAGAGAACATTCAGAAAACAGCTGTCGCGTTTGCAACATCTCCTTCGAGCCTGGCCATAGCCGGCGGTACGACGGTTGAAGGAGGAAACGGGGCTGCGACAATCGCTGCGGTCAATCTTCTGAACTACGTGTGCGGCAATATTGGCAAGACGGTGAAGTTCGATACGTTGAGCATTTCAGAACTCAACTCGTATCAAGACATCGCCGGACTTGTCGATCATATGAACGGGGAAAAAATTGCAGCTCTGATTGTTGCGGATGTGAACCCAGTGTTCGCCACTCCGGCCGGCCTCGAATTTGGCTCTGCAATGAAGAAAGTCCCCTTCGTTGTCAGCATGTCGAGCTTCATGACTGAAACCGCTTCCCTCGCAAATCTCATCCTCCCTACTCACATGGCGCTAGAGAGCTGGGGAGATACCGAAGTTGAGGAGGGGATCCATGGATTGATGCAGCCCTCAATGCAGCCGGTATTCGGGACAAAGATGCTGGGTGACATTCTGATCGAGACGGGAAAGAAACTCAGCAAGTTGCCTTTCCGCGGTGCCCGAACTATGTACGACTATCTGCGCGATCGATGGAAAGACTTGCACCATCACTCCGGCGGGTCGAGCGATTTCGAAACTTTTTGGGTTGAAAGTCTGGCCCGTGGAGGATACTGGGAGCCTGAAAAGAACAATAATCTTTCTCCGGCATTGCTTCCGTCGTTCGGCGGCTCAATCTTTACGACTCTGAAAAAGGGAGATGCCCGCCCGGGACCAGCGTTCGACCTGCTCCTTTATCCGTCGATCGGTTACTACGACGGTCGCGGTGCCAATAGGCCATGGCTGCAGGAACTTCCCGATCCCATGACGATGAATGTCTGGGACACGTGGGTTGAAATCCATCCTCAAGATGCCGCCGCTGCCGGTATCGTCACCGGCGACGCTGTTCAACTATCATCACCCTATGCGCGATTCGAGGTTGCGGCACATGTTTCGACGACTGTGAAACCAGGCGTGGTCGCTCTCCCGATCGGCCAGGGACATACCTCATACGGCCGGTACGCAAACAATGTCGGAAAAAATCCGATCGATTTGCTGGATCCCAAACCGTCGGAAAGAACCGGCGGCCTCGAATGGGCGGGAATGAAAGTGGAACTGATAAAGCAGCACGATCGGCTCATCCTGGCGACTGTGTCGGGGAGTGACGTTCAGCATGACCGGGAGATTGTGCAAAGCATTCCGTTGACCGAACTAACTGCATTATCTTCTGAATCGTCTCCGGGCAAAAGAAAAGAAAGAGCCCTTTCGATGTACCCGGATATTGAATATCCTCATCATCGCTGGAGTATGGCCATCGATGTCGATAAGTGCACGGGCTGCAGCGCTTGCGTAACGGCCTGTTACGCTGAAAATAATATTCCCGTTGTCGGAAAAGAGGAGGTGAATAACGGGCGTGAAATGGCGTGGATTCGTATAGAACGCTATTTCGATGAGCAGAATCCGACGCCTCGTGCGGATTTTGCCCCAATGTTGTGTCAACAATGCGACAGTGCACCGTGCGAGACGGTCTGCCCGGTCTACGCCGCGTATCACACGGAGGAGGGACTCAACGGGCAGGTCTACAATCGCTGTATCGGTACCCGATATTGCGCCAACAATTGCCCATACAAAGTGCGTCGCTTCAATTGGTATGAGGCCGAGTGGGTTGAACCTCTGAACTGGCAATTGAATCCGGACGTCACCGTTCGCACTAAAGGGGTGATGGAAAAATGTACCTTCTGCGTCCAGAGAATAGCCGACGGAAAAAATGGCGCCCGCAATGAACAGCGTCCTGTGCGGGATGGCGAAATCGTCCCCGCGTGTGCTCAAACGTGCCCTGCAGACGCGATCACATTCGGCGATCTCAAAGATCCGAATAGCCGGGTCTCGCGACTGATCTCCGAAGAAGATAAGAGAGATTACAGAGTTCTCGAAGAGTTAAATACGCGTCCTGCCGTCACATATCTAAAGGCGATCAAAAGGGAGGTAGGGTAGGGGGGATGGTGGAGGAATGGAATGGTGGAATAATGGAATTTTGGAATAATGGAATGAAGGGACCCTGCAATCTTGTAATCCTGCAATCTTGCAATCTTGTAATCTAACAAATGACCGAAGACTACAAATTAAATTACACCGACACCGACGTTGACCTGATGCAATCGCTGAAGGCGCCGGGTAAGGGATATTGGGTGCTCTTAACGGTTCTCTTTCTCTTGATTTGCGCAGGCGGAGCGGCCTGGGGTGTGCAAATCGCGAACGGGATCGGAGAGTCGGGAAAAAATAATCCGGTCGGTTGGGCGATGTATATTACTACCTTTGTCTTCTGGGTCGGTATCGCCCACTCCGGCACTCTCATCTCTGCGATTCTATTTCTCTTTCGCGTGAAATGGCGGGCTGCGGTCTACCGGAGTGCAGAGGCAGTCACGGTTTTCGGATTGGCCACGGCAGGATTGTTTCCGTTCATCCACCTCGGTCGCGTGTGGGTGGCTCATTGGATTTTGCCCATACCAAACTTCGGGGGACTCTGGCCCAACTTCCGGTCGCCCCTTGCATGGGATGTTCTGGCAATTACGACGTACCTAACAGCATCCACCTTGTTCTTTACACTGGGCATGATGCCGGACGTAGCGGTTGTGCGCGATAAGACGAATGGCTGGCGGAAAAAAGTGTACGGATTGCTCGCGATGGGTTGGCAGGGAAGCGACAATCAGTGGAGACATTACACGGCAGCCTATGTGTTCCTCGCGGCTCTCTCGACGCCGCTCGTTATTTCCGTCCACAGCATTGTTTCATGGGATTTCGCGATGAGCGTTGTTCCCGGATGGCACAGCACAATATTCGCTCCCTATTTTGTCGCCGGGGCGATCCACTCGGGACTCGGGATGGTTGTGCTGCTTCTTATCCCGATGCGGAAGGCATTTAAGATTGAAAAATACATCACTCCTCATCATCTGGAAAGCCTGGCAAAATTTATCATCTTCACGGCGCTTGTTGTCGGGTTCGCCTACTCGATAGAGTTGTTTGTCGCATGGTATAGCGGCAACCAGTACGAGCGCGCAATATTCCTCTATCGAATGACCGGCGACTACGCATGGGCTTTTTGGTTGCTGATCACGACGAACGTCTTTGTGCCGATGCTTCTCTGGGCGAAAAAGATTCGAACAAGCATCCCGTGGCTTGTTGGAATTTGCATCTCCGTGGAGATTGGGATGTGGCTGGAGCGCTTCGTCATTATCGTTACATCCCTTGCCCATGACTACCTTCCGTATGCTTGGGGGACGTACAAGCCGACGTTGGTCGACAGTCTCATCGTCATTGGGAGCTTCGCCTGGTTCTTCTTTCTCTTCATGATCTTTTCGAAGACCCTTCCCGTTGTCTCGATGTGGGAGGTAAAAGAGCAAATTGATCCACCGATGAAATCCGCATCATAATGCCGTTGCCCGGTCAAACATATCGCTTCGGGATCTTCTCCCATCTCGATACGCTTCTTGCCGCGATGAAGCAATTGCCGGTTGAGGGTTTTCGGGAAGTAGAGGTCTATTCGCCGACTCCTCATCATGAGATCGCACACCTCTTGCACCGGAAACCGAGCCCGGTGCGAGTGTTCACTCTGGTGGGTGGACTCACCGGTCTCGCAACCGGCTGGGCGATGACAATCGGTTCGACAATCTTATTTCCGATTGTCGTAGGGGGGAAGCCTGTAATTTCAATTCCCCCTTTCGGCGTCGTCGCATACATCATGACAATCTTGTTCGGAGCGATTGCGACCTTTATAGGATTTCTGGTCAACGCTCGAGTGCCGCAAGTGAAGGTCGTGGAAGGTTATGACGACCGCCTCTCGTCGGATCACTTTGGAGTTTTAATCCATTGCCATCCCGAAGAGGTGGTAAAGTTGGAAAAACTATTGAAGAAACTGGGTGCCGTTGCAGTCACGAAATCCCAGGGACTATAGATGAAAACAACAAGGTTCAGATTTGCGTTGGCTGCTTTCTTTAGCGGGCTCCTTGCCGTTTCGGTAATGCTCGTAGGATGCGAAAGCGAGCAGCCGGGTGAACAGACTGAATACCGGACAGACATGTATTCGCAGCCTTCATTCAAGCCCCAGGAAGATCCACTGGCGCGGGTTGCGGGCACTGTTCCGATGTGTGGCTACGAGGCACCCATCAAAGATTCTCTCGAGGCGACGAAACTGAGGAGCCCTTTTCTGTTTACTCGCGCTTCCGAAGACACGGGAAAGTTTCTTTTCAATACCTACTGCTCGGTCTGCCACGGTATAGCGGCGAAGGGAGACGGCTTGGTCGCTCCGAAATTTTCGACTCCGCCGGATCTGACCGCGCCTCTCTACCGACGCACGCCCGACGGTTATTTCTATTTTGTGATTCGCAAAGGGCATAGTATTATGCCGTCGTATTATGAACACACGACGCAGCGCGAGCGGTGGCTCATCGTCGCTCACTTGCGGAGATTGCAGCAGCATGACTAATGTACCTCTGACTTCCCACCCCCAGGAACTCCCATCCCGGGTCCGCTCGGTGCTTTGGACGCTTGTTGTCCTGGGGGCTTTCGCGTTTGCTGTCTCGCTCTTTATCGGTTATCCGGCGAGAGCCTGGCAGATCTATTATGTGAATTTTGTTATGTGGACTGCAGTTGCTCAGGGGGGCGTTGCGTTCTCTGCAGCGTATCGCATGACGAACGGAAGATGGGGCGAACCTTTCCGACGCACAGGCGAGGCGATGGTCAGTTTTCTGCCGGTGAGTCTCGCGCTCTTCGCCGGAGTTTTCGTCGGACGT
>CAYYHS010000188.1:0-5679 GCA_964471785.1 uncultured Chitinophagaceae bacterium | reverse complement strand
GGCCCGCTACTGAAAGTGTGATACAGCAAGCTTGACCTTTTTTTTGCTCAGTCCGCCGTCCTAAGTCCGAGGTCGTTAGACTGATGACGAATAAGATAAGAACTAAGGACACAGGCGTACGGACCAAGACACCCTTCCCGCCCACCCGCCTCCCGCAAATTAAAGAGCTTGCAAGCCTCTTTTATTTTTCGTACTTTATCCTGAATTTGACGAAAAGGTCTCAAATACCCTTTTTGGCTAAAAATGAGCGTATTTCCGTTTGGAGCAGAGGAATTGTGCTGAGGAAAAATCCGGAAATCTCATGCTTGCCTTCAAAGAGGGGTTAGAACCGTAGCCGTTGGGAATTCATGGCAGAGGCAATGACATTAAGGAAATTGCGCCGTTCCGCTCATCAAACGTCTACTCCCATAAGGGGACTCACATTCACCATACCCGGCGCACATATAGGAATTTTGTTTCATGAAAAAAGAAATAATCATCAACTCCACCGCGAACGAGATCCGCATAGCGATTACCGAAGAAGGTAAGCTTGCAGAACTCTTTGTCGAAACGCCGGAAAAAGAACGGCTGGTAGGAGATATTTACCTCGGCAAGGTTGCCAAGGTGATGCCTGGCATCCAGGCTGCATTCATCGACGTCGGACTCCCTCAGGACGCCTTTCTTCATTTCTCCGATATCGGCGCCTCACTCGGACGCTACAACTCCATGCTCGGCGAGGACTCAGGAATTGATACGGAGGCGGAAGATGACGACGATGAAGAATCAACACATCCCGCTCCTGTACCTTTAGCTGCTCCTTCAAACGGAGAGGCCGTAGCCGTTGCGGTTGAAGCCCCTCCCGCCCGGGCTCCGGAACGGAATGACCGGCGTCCCCGGTTCGATCGCCAACGCCGCAATGTTAACCTGACCAGAGGTCAGGACATCATCGTCCAGGTGACGAAAGAGCCGGTAGGTAAGAAGGGCGTGCGCGTCACGACCGAGGTGTCCCTCCCGGGACGCTTTCTCGTCCTCCTGCCGTTCGACGGCAAAGTCGGAATATCAAAAAAAATCAGCAGCTTCAAGGAGAAGCGGCGCCTGCGCAAGCTCGTGCGGTCCATCCTGCCTCCGACCTTCGGCGTCATTGTTCGGACGAACGCCGAGAACCAGGACGAGAAGGTCTTCTTACAGGATCTCGAGTCGCTCCTGGCCACCTGGCACGAAATTGAAAAGACTGTCAAGGAAGAAACTGCCCCCGCCTTGCTCTATAAAGATATGGCCACGACGTCGAGCGTTATCCGCGACCTCTTCAGCGACGACGTTCAACGGGTCGTTATCGACAACAAGAAGCTCTTCAAAGAGATCAGAACATATGTGAAGATGTTCTCTCCGGCAATGGGAGAAAAGATCGAGTACTATGGGAAGAGAGAGCCGATCTTCGACGTGTTCGGCGTTGAGAAAGAGATCGTCACGACTCTTGCCAGGAAAGTCTGGCTGAAGAGCGGCGGGTACATCATCATCGAGCATACCGAGGCGATGACCGTCATCGACGTCAACAGCGGACGCTACGCCGCCAAGCAGGAACAGGAGCTCAATTCGTTGAAGACCGATCTCGAAGCGGCGCGCGAGATCTGCCGCCAGCTTCGCCTCCGCGATCTGGGAGGTATCATCGTCATCGACTTCATCGATATCGCCGATGAGCGGAACAAGAAGAAAGTCTACGACGAGCTGAAAAAGGAGTTCCGGAAAGACCGCGCCAAAGCGACGGTCCTACCGATGACGGAGTTCTGCCTCGTGCAGATCACGCGGCAACGTATACGGCAGAGCATTATCCACAGTTTCACAGAACCGTGCCCGGTGTGCGGCGGGAGCGGGTTAATCCAATCCAAGACGACGATCGTCAGCCAGATCGAACGATGGATCCGGCGCTTCAAGTCCGAGTCGAAGGAATTTCGCCTCACGCTGAAAGTTCATCCGAGCATCGCGCAGCATCTTCTCGAGGGAACGATCAGCCGTCTGACCAAAATTCGGCTAAGATTCTTTGTCCAGATCAAGCTGGAAGAGGACAAGCTGATGGCCATCGACGAGTTCAAGTTCATCTCACGCAAACAAGACAAAGACATCACTGCTCAGTATAAATCGTAGGGAGAAGAGTCAATGAAGTTTTTCATCGATACTGCGAACCTTGCAGAGATCAAAGAAGCAAACGACCTCGGCGTGCTGGATGGGGTGACCACGAACCCCAGCCTCGTTGCTAAAGAAGGAAAAGAATTCATCCCGCTCCTCAAAGAGATTTGCGCCATCGTTCACGGACCGATCAGCGCGGAAGTCGTCTCGACAGAGTTCGAGGGCATGATGAAGGAAGGACGCGAGCTTGCAAAGATTCACGACAACATTGTCGTGAAAGTGCCTCTTATTAAGGACGGGCTCAAGGCGGTGAAGGCTCTCAAGGCAGAAGGGATTCGCACCAACGTGACCCTCTGCTTCTCGGCAAACCAGGCGCTTCTTGCGGCAAAAGCCGGAGCCTATTTCATCAGCCCCTTTGTCGGGCGGCTGGATGACATCAGCGCAAACGGGATGGACCTTATCGGCCAGATCGTGACGATCTACCATAACTACGGCTACGACACGCAAGTGCTCGTCGCCAGCGTCCGTCACCCGCTTCACGTGATCGACGCTGCGATGATGGGGGCCGACATCTGCACGATGCCGTTCAAAGTGATCGACCAGCTCATCAAACATCCATTGACGGATATCGGCATTGAACGATTTCTTTCCGACTGGAAAAAAGGCCAGAAGAAATGAAGCGGACCCCGTTCTACGCGATCCATCAACAGCTCGGCGCGAAGATCGTTCCGTTCGGCGGTTTTGAAATGCCGGTTCAGTACACCAGCATCATTGAAGAGCATAAAGCTGTGCGCGAGTCTGTCGGAGTGTTCGACGTCTCGCACATGGGCGAATTCACGGTGAAGGGGAAGAACGCGCAGAAGTTTCTCCAGACGGTCACTGTCAACGACGTCGCGAAGCTCAGCATCGGAGAGGCTCAGTACTCGGCCATGTGCAACGAGGAGGGAGGGATCATTGACGATCTTCTGGTTTACCGGATTCAGGAAGAACAATTCATGGTGGTCGTCAACGCCTCCAACATCGACAAAGATTTTCAGTGGATGAAACGGCATCTCGTGCCGCACGTAGAGTTCAGCGACGACTCCGATGCGATTGCTTTGCTGGCAGTGCAGGGCCCGCAGTCGAAATCAACGCTTCAAAAAATTGTATCACTCGATTTGACGAATCTCCACTATTACCATTTTGGGAGCGGGAAGATAGGCGGGGTTGATGCGACGATCTCCCGAACAGGGTATACCGGGGAGCTCGGGTATGAGATCTATTTTCCGGCCGCACATGCCGAGCAGGTCTGGCGCCTGATATTCGATGCCGGAAAGGAATTTAACATCAAACCGGTCGGACTCGGGGCGCGTGATACGCTGAGACTTGAAATGGGTTACTGCCTCTACGGCAACGACATCGATCAAACGACGAATACTCTTGAAGCCGGCCTGGGCTGGATCACGAAGCTCAATAAGGGAGAATTTGAAGGAAAATCGGTGCTAATGAAGGTAAAATCCGAAGGGTTGAAAAGGAAACTTGTCGGCATCCGGATAGAAGAAAAAGCCGTCCCGCGCCATGGATACGCTATTCAGGTAGACGGCGCGCCGGTGGGTTCGGTTACGAGCGGGACGTTTTCCCCGTCGCTGGAAAAAGGCATTGCGATGGGTTATGTGACGATTGCCAACGCAGCGGCGGGCGCCGCGGTGAGCATTGATGTGCGGGGAAGAGGAGTGGTAGGAAAAATTACGGCTCTGCCGTTCTTAAAGCGATGATGCCAAAATCGAACAAGGTGTCATGAATGAAAATCGACGTTTATTTTTCTCCGGCTCAGGTCGACGAGATGCAGCTGCGGGACAAGAATGTTGTCGTCATTGACGTCTTGCGCGCAAGCACGACAATCGTTGCCGCCCTGAATAACGGCGCACGTGAGATTATTCCTGTCGGATCGGTCGAGTCGGCGGTCAAAGTCTCGGGCAATCTCTTCGGGGATGTTGTCCTGCGGGGCGGTGAAAGAAACGGGAAAATTATTACCGGCTTCAATTTAGGTAACTCTCCCAGCGAGTACACCGAAGAAGCAGTGAAGGGAAAGTCGATTATTTTCTGCACGACGAACGGCTCATCGGCGATGGTCAAGGCGAAGTATGCCAAGCGAATGGCGGTGGCCGGATTTGTCAATGTCTCGCTTGCCGCCGACTATATTCGGCAAGCGGGTGAAGATTTTGCAATCGTCTGCGCCGGCCGGCAGCAGTTGTTCTGCATCGAAGACGCCGTCTGTGCAGGCATGCTTGTGAAAATGCTCGTCGAGAACTCCGCCGTCGCGGTGGACCTTAACGATGCTGCCGGAGCCGCCCAAGTCTTATACAGGACTGTCGGAAAGAACCTTCTCAAGATGGCGAGAAGTTCCGATCACGGTACGTATCTCGTCGAGATTGGCTTTGAAGCCGACCTGAAAACGTGTGTAAGCGTCGATACGATTCCTGTACTTCCCATTCTTATCGGCAACGTCATCAAATTGAAAAAGGAAGAGACCAAGCATTCCATCACCCTCGACGTCCAAGAGGGATAATATTTTTTCCATGGATGACACGTCACAGTCAACGGAACAACCGCTACCTCGCCGGAAGAAAAGCGACGAGGGGAAAAAATCCCGCCGCAACAAGCAGATCGGTTCGTTCCTCGTCATGGTGTTCGGCCTCCTCATTCTCCTCTGCCTGGTTTCGTACTCCCCCGTCGATGAAGCGAGCGGCGATGTCTCCTTCTCGCAACTCTACAAGATTTTTTCGAACGACCCGCTGATTCAGGCGAAAGCTGCCGATACGCACAACTGGCTCGGCCTTATCGGGGCGATCACCTCAAATTTCCTCATCAACTCAACCATCGGCTACGGCATCTTCGTTCTTCCGTTCCTCCTTCTTGCATGGGGATGGACAACACTCCGCACCGGCAACACTCGGCGGCTTATCTATTTCACCAATTATGTTATTGCGATCGCCCTGCTGTGGTCGGCGCTCTGCGGCCTTCTTCGTTTAGTCGGGATGTCTGAGATCCTCTCGCCGCAGTGGAGCGGCGCCGTCGGCGCTTTTCTTTCCAATGTGCTCCACCAGCTCATCGGGTCCGCGGGAGCGGTCATTGTAACCGTCTCCCTGCTGTTTATTACCATAACGCTGGCGATCGATCTGGACTTGCATGTAACGTCCGAAAGAGTGAAAGATTTCTTTGTCTGGATCGGCGAGATGATTTCGGGAAACCTCGCACAGTGGCGGGAGCGGCGGGCTCTCCAGGCAGCCGAAAAGGAACAGCAGAAAGCGATGATAGAAGTGAAACGGCCGCACGAGGAGATCGCACTCAAGCCGGAACGAACAGCCAGACAAAAAGCTATTTCTCTTCCGGTTGACAGGGAGCCTGTCGAGGAACCAACGCTTGCGGCAGCAGAGGAAGAGGATCTGCCTCAGAATTCCTCCGGCGAGTCATCCGATGATGCGCCGCTCGACATCAAAGAGATGCTGCAAGAAGAAGAAGTTGGTTTGGACGAGCGGGATGTCCAGGACGAAGAGATCGATTACGTGTTCCCATCCGTCGAGCTCTTGAATGCCC
>CAYYHS010000187.1:0-5689 GCA_964471785.1 uncultured Chitinophagaceae bacterium | reverse complement strand
GAAGTTTACACCCATCTCCTCTTAAGCCTCCGGACATGTCAGACATATGCGCGAAAGGATTCTGCCTGGACTGAGTATGACAGCACAACGAATGCAATCATGGCATATTTCGACGATCCACAAACAAAACAAGCGAGCGTTTTTGTAGAGAACGCCGGTGTTCATCCTATCAGCTGGTCCTCTAGCGCAAAAGATCTAGCAGCAACCGACATCGGTACATCAAGATGGATAGGCGACTCGACGTTGCAGTTGAAGAAGGAACTGATTCCGGCATCTTCCCCCGGACAACCAATTGCGGCGTTTTTATACCGGAGCGAGCTTGCGCCGAGTGATTCCCTTGTCATTGTGCAGATTGTCGGCAGTTGTCCCCGGGATGACGTGAAGAAGCGAACAAGCATTTTGAGCGGCGTCTGGCGGGAAGAAGTAGCGGAGTACGACAGTTACATTATTCAAAAGGCGGAGAAGGAGTCGCAGTTCATTACTGGGGATCGCTGGCTGGACCGCTCAGCGATTTGGGCGCGCGGGCTCATTGCTTCAAATGCCCATTTCATCGACGGTCAAATTCTACCGATGCCATGTCCGGCAGAGTATAATTTCTTCTTCACACATGACGTCTTGCTGACCGATCTTGGAGCCGTCAATTTTGACCTTCAGCGCGTGAAGAGGGATTTACGCTACATCGTGTCTTTATCGAAAGAGAATGTCATTCCTCACGCCTATTATTGGCGAGACGACGGCTTCAAGACTGAGTATTGCGCGCCCGATAACTGGAATCATCTTTGGTTTATTCTAGCGTCGTCAAGTTATTTCCGGCATTCCCTCGACTCTGCAGAACTTGACCTTCTTTATCCGCTGATGAGTAAAAGCATTGAACTGCTTCTGACACAGCGCAAAGCAGACGGCTTGATGTATGCGAAGCATCCCGACTGGTGGGACATCGGCAATCGTGAAGGACCCCGGTCATACCTGACTATCCTTACCATCCGGGCGCTCAGGGATTTTGCCTTTGTCAGCGCTGCCCTGCGGAAGAAAGATGGCAAAAGTCTTCTGGAACTCGAAACCACAGCGGACGGCATGCAGAAGATGCTGAATGAACGATTGTGGAATAGCAGTCAAGGATTTCTAACGAACTTCAACGGAATGGATCCCGATTTCCATTATTATGCCGGCTCTCTTCTTGCTCCGATCTATGGAGCGTTGAATCACGACAGGTCTGAGCGGCTTCTTGAAACAGCTCAAAAGGAACTCGTCGATCGACAGATCGGCGTGCGAATCGTGGCGCCGACAGATTTTCACACCGACTCGGTGATCTCGTATTTTAAACTGTTGGGGAATGAAGCTGGCGCTCCGTACGCCTACGCAAACGGCGGAGTCTGGCCCCATTCCACCGCATGGTACATCCTTGCTCTGCAATCCTGCGGCAAGACCGATGAGGCAGTCGAATATTTGAAAAAGACTCTCACGCTGGATGGGATCGCCGAAAGCCCAATGGGGCAGCCCGCGATGTACGAATATCGTTTTGCCGACACGTCATCCCCCGAATTCGGAAAGATCGACAAGCCGTCGTTTCTCTGGGCGGGGGGATTCTACCTGAACGTATTGTACCGACTGTTCGGCGTCACCGAAAACGAGTGGAATGTATCCGTATCGATTCCCCGGCCCTCTCACTTTGATTCGGCAAGGTTCTCTTTTGCGTTTGGTTTGCCGAAAGACATTCGGATAACGGGGAAAGGGGAAACGCTTCATTCATGGACGAGCGGCAATGAAACCGTTTCTTCGATGGTGTTTCCGATCGATGCCATTCAATCGACGGAGTCCAGAATTGAATTCGGCGCGGTGCAAAATCCATATCTTGAAAGCATCAATGCAATCTTGTACAGCGCGAAATACTCCCATACCACCGGGTCGCTTGAGTGTGTTGTCTCGTCTTTCAGGGGACATTCTGTTACGGCGAAGATCGTCGGTGCGCGACGCGCGAAGAAGATTGTGTTGGATGGATTGCCCGTTAGAAATCTCCGCCGCTCCCGACACGACGACGGGACTGAAACGCTGGAAATCCATTTTATTGGATCAGAGCACAATCAGCACCTTAGGATCATTTATTAACCGCTTGTATGAAGATCGCTCTATTCGAAAAGCCACATTCTCTTACGATTCAGTCGACACCGATCCGGGCGTTATCGGCGAACGAAGTACTCGTAAAAGTTCTGGCCTGCGGTGTCTGCGGAACGGATGTGCATATCATAGAAGGGACATCACGCTCTACTCCCCCGGTTGTGCTGGGCCATGAATTTAACGGCGTTGTCGAGAGTGTCGGGATAGCTGTCCACGGCATTGAGCCAGGCCAGCGTGTTGCCGTCGATCCGAATATTTCCTGCGGCGTCTGCTATTTTTGCCGCCGGGGACTGGTTCATCTGTGCGCAAACCTGCAGGCCCTCGGCGTCGACCTTAACGGCGGGATGGCTGAGTATTGCTTTGTGCCGGCCCAGCAGATTTATCTGCTACCTGACGGGATGCAAAAAGATGCCGCAGCGTTTGTCGAGCCAGTCTCGTGCGCCATTCACGGCATCGACAGAGCCAATGTTCGCACCGGCGACACCGTTGTGATCGTCGGAGGCGGCACGATCGGTTTGATCATGCTCCAGCTCGCCAGGAACGCCGGCGCCAGCAGGACGATTTTGGTGGAGCCGCTCGAACAGAAGCGGCGCATTGGGGCTGAGATCGGTGCGGATGTTATTCTTGACCCAAGGACTAACCATATAAAGACCACGGTGATGGATCTCACGCAAGTCGGCGCCGACGTGGTCATCGAGTGTGTCGGCAAACCACAGACATCGCAACTCTCGCTGGATCTCGCCCGGAGGGGAGGGACTGTCGAGTTCTTTGGGGTCTGTTCCATCGGTGAAACAATCAGTGTCGAGCCCAACCAGATCTATTTTAAGGAGCTCACTATTGTCGGATCGTACGTCAACCCGAATACATTTTCGCGGTCGATTGGGCTGCTGCATGCTGGAAAAGTTTCGGTAGCAAAGTTCCAGATTGACAGGTTTCCATTGGAGGGAGTGAATGAAGCACTCGCATACCAGAGAGAGGGGAAAACACTTAAGAGCATCATCGAGCCGAACCAGTAAGTTCTAGTTTTCCAGCAAGACGCGCCGACGCCACCGCCTCAGAAAGGGGGGAGCTGCGCTGCTGCCAGTCAAGATGTATTTCGGAAGAATCCGTGAAATAGAGTCTAGCCATGTCTCAATGAGAAAATTACTGATCATTGTTTCCTTTTCCGCTTTCTGTCTGTGCTTTGCGCCAGCACAGGGGCAGACTTCGCTTGTGAATTTCAAACATCTCGAGCATCTCACAGAGAAAATCGAATTCTACGGCGACACAGTAGGCATCGTCCATATTTATTCGAACTATCCCGGCTACGAATGGATTGACGCGAAGGAATCTGGACCGGAGGGCATTGCCTGTGTGGACGATGCTGCACGCGCGGCTGTGGTCACCCTGCGCCATTTTGAACTTACGCACGACAGTGCGTCTCTGGTGCAAGCCCGCTTGCTCCTTAAATTTGTGGCGGCAATGGAAACCGGCGACGGCGAGTTTTACAACTTTGTGTTCGACGACCACACCATCAACCGCACCGGGAAGACGAGCTTCAAGTCGTTCGGTTGGTGGGCTGCACGGGGCGTTTGGTGCATGTCGCTCGGATATCGAATATTCAAAGATGTAGACGCCGCATTTGCATCCCAGCTCAAAGATGGAATCACACGCACGTTTCCGCACATCGAAGCGATTCTGAAAAAATACAGGCAGATGAAAAATGCGGGACAGCTCCGAATACCGGAGTGGCTGGTGTATGATTCCGGCGCAGATGCGAGTTCGGAGTTGCTTTTGGGATTGATAGAATATTACCGCGCGACTCACGACGCGAATGTCAGAACTTTCATTAAGAAATTTGCTGATGGCCTGATGTTGATGCAGGATGGAAACGGCTCGACATTTCCGTACGGCCTCCATCGGTCGTGGCAAACGATGTGGCATATGTGGGGGAACGGTCAGGCACAAGCGTTGGCGGGTGCTGGCTTGCTTCTCGGCGATAGTGCGATGATCCGCTCTGCGGAATGCGAGGCTCAAGACTTCTACAGCCGTCTGCTGATCCAAGGGTATAAGAAAGAGCTAGATGTCTCGCACCCGGACAGCATTTTTGGCCGCGAACAAATTGCCTACGGCATTCGTCCGATCGCGGTGGGACTTCTTCGTTTATACGACGCAACCAAGAATGAAGCCTACCTTAAAATGGCGGGACTCGCAGCATCATGGTTCTTTGGAAACAATCTTGCCCACCAACAGATGTATGATGTCCAAAGCGGCAGGTGTTTTGACGGCATTATGGATTCGTTGACATACAACAAGAACTCCGGCGCCGAATCGACAATTGAGGCGCTGCATACGCTCGTCGAGATTGACAGGTATCCGGGCGCCAAGAAATATTTGAGCTACAAGAAGATCAAAGAATTGTCGCGGGGAGATTCGATCGAAGGGATCTTTCGGAACGAGGCGGGCGACGAATTGACTCTGGTACTGAACAAGACGACCGGGGCCCTGGCATTGCATGATGGGAAAAATGTTCCGTGAATCGTCGAATAATCACAGTGATGCATTTCGGCTTCAGATTTCTCTTCCTGTTTCTGATAGCGACGTCCTGCGTCTCCGTTGCCCAGCAGATTTCGATCGCGAGAATTGAGCTGATGCCAAATAGACCTTCGCCGTATTCAATGAGGGACTGGAAGCAAGTTGCCGTCGGATACGATTCGCTCGTATTCAACCAGGGTTTAACAGGTAATTACCTTCCACTGGTGTCAATCGCCGGCCAGAATTTTAGTCTTTCAAGCTATGTCGGCCAGCCGCCCTCTCAAACAAAAGAGGCGATCAATTGTATACCTGCCGTCGTAAGCGCCAGTCTCGTTGGAGTGGACAAAACCAATCAGTTTGGATTTAACTGGGTATCGGCATGCCAGAGTTGGTTCAACCAAAAACCCCAAGAGGATGTGTACCTTAATAATCCAGGCGGCTCAAGCGGAAGCGATTGGTGGTACGACATGATGCCGAATATATTCTTCTACCAACTCTATAGTATGTATCCGTCCGCGGGAAATTTCCAGGGGCAATCTTCGTTGGTCGCGAATCGGTGGCTAGCCGCGCTCTATGCCATGGGTGCGGGCACAACTCCGTGGAGCCTCCCGAACCTTAACCACACGGCATGGAGTCTCTCCACGATGACTCCCACAAACTCCAGCTGGGTTGAGCCGGAAGCGGGAGGAGCCATTGCCTGGCTGCTGTACTCCGCTTATGTTCAAACGGGTGATACTCGATACAGAGCAGGTGCGGAACTTGCGATGGAGTCGCTGCTCAGCTATCCAGCAAATCAGAATCCGTCATACGAGCTTCAACTCCCGTATGGCGCGTATATGGCAGCGCGGATGAATGCAGAGTTGGGCACGACATATGACATCGGGAAGATTGTGAATTGGTGCTTTTCTGACGGTAGTGATAATAAGAGGAATTGGGGCGTTACGACAGGCAATTGGGGAGGATATGACTGCTATGGACTCGTTGGGGAAACGACTGAGGCCACTGGTAATGGCTATCCGTTTGCGATGAACACGTTCGAACAGGTGGGCGCTCTCGTTCC
>CAYYHS010000186.1:0-5689 GCA_964471785.1 uncultured Chitinophagaceae bacterium | reverse complement strand
TTGTCAACGAGGAGGATCGAGATATCGGACGAAACGCTGAAGAGAGTACCCTCCATTCCTTCAATGATCGAGGGAGACCTCCCCTGGAATTCCACTTTCAGGACGAAGCGGGACATGTCAACGAAACGATACCCGATTTTCGACAACGCGCTTTCAACCGCTAAACGGAGCGCGTTATTAATAGGAGGAGATGTCGAGGCAATTTTTAAGCCGAACGCGACATCAGCATTCAACACTTCGCATGAAAATGTTTTCGCTGAAGAATTCAGGTTCGACGCAAACTCTCTGTTCACCGATTGAATCGATAGCCGTGCACGTATCAACGACCCGATGCTCGCCCGGGCTTTTATTGCCAGGCCTGCAATGCCGCCCGCGTCTGTTACCGCTTCACCGAGCCCCACGCCGGACAAACCGAGGAATGAGATGGCAACTCCCACAACGGGAACGACTGTTTCGCCTTCCGCAATCTCGACTTGAACTTTGAACAGCTCGGGAAACTGCTCGCCGATCTTTCCCTTCTGCTGATCTCCGCCTTTCTTTTCAATGCGGACTCTCGACAATGCATCGCGGATGGAAGATGTCAGCACGGAAGGTCCGAGTGACGGCTCCCCGTGAAACGGTGTGCTGGCGATGGCATCGTGGAGGGCTTGTTTCGGAAGCAGTTCGGCAACCGACGATCTCGCCTGGATCAGGTTTTGGATCGCTTCATTCAACATTCCACGCCGAAGAAATTCATCGGCCTTATTCCGAAGCTCCGCAGCCTGGTCCCAGCCGCCGGTCAATTCCGCTTCGATCGACCCGGCGAATTTCGCTTTATTCAGCACGGCAAGCGCATACGTCGTATTTGTCGATGGATCGACGGCCGTCTCGACGATTTCCGCACCCGTTAACTGCTCATCGACAACCGAGGTGGACTTAATCTTGAAATCCGCGTACGCTTCCTGGTTCTGATTCAGTTCGTAGGTCTCCTGCACATTCCTGACTTCCGTTTGCACTCTCACCCTCACTTGGCCCGCGATATCCGATTGTGCGAGCCGCTTCGCAGTCTCTTTCCCTTTCTCGCCCGTTCCATATCCCACACCCAGGACGTATTCACCTGTCGGATATTCTTTGTGAGTATGCGTCACAGCCCATTGCGGAACCTGGGCCCAGAGAGAGGCACCCGCAAATAAAACGGCTGTTAAGGAAAAGCCTAACGGAACTTCGGCTTTCATTGACTTCCGGTGGTAAACGAAAATATGAAGGGACTTTTTATAGCCGTACCATTTTTTGCGCGCAGGCCGGTTGAAATTGTTACTGTATAGACCGTGTTCGCCGCGAGCGAGACGGAGGGGTCAAACGTAAACGACGAACCGCTATACGTCACAATGCCGCTCACGGCAGGGTTCACCGAAAACGACGGAGCGATGGTTGTCGAATCTATCAGGAAGTTGCAGTAGGCATAAATAGCAGAAGTCATTGACACACCGGTCCCCGTTGGAGAAGCGGACATCACGGCGTACGGCTGCGTCGTGAACGAAAATGAGCGCGGCGAATGGAGCAAATCTCCGTTTTGATCTTTCATGCTCGCCGCAATAGTAACGGTATATCTCGTTTCAGATCCTAAGTTGATGTCCGCCTGCGGGTACCAGTAAAAACCCCAGGTGTCTGAGAAAAGGTTTCCATTCCCTGTCACCGAAGGGGAAATCGCGAACGCCGCGGCAACACTCCCCGTATCTATCTGAGCATTGAAACGAACAACAACGTCAGGATAGAGGGGCGAGATGCCGGTATCCCCATCCATCGGATAGCTATTCGTCACGCGGAAGTACGGCTCGGGCGTGAAACCGAAGCTCACCGGTGTACCAAGCGTATCACCGTAGATATCTGAAGCCGTGGCGCCGATCGTCACGGTGTAAAGCTGCCCCACTTTGAAATACGGGTAGTAAATCTGGTAGGCCGGAGGAAACCGGCTGTCGAGCCGGGCGTCGGCCCAAGCGGTGATCCAAATGAGAGTCGGAGTGAGGGGAAAATCAAAGGTCGTTCCCTCCACCGGCGCTGCTCGGTTCGTGTCGATATATACTGATTGATCTGTCGGCGAGATCGTCACAGCGTGGATGACAGAGCGGGTGTCCATCAGCGTGCTGAAGCGGATGATGACCACATTGTTTGGGGACATGATGTTCGGACCGACAGAGCCCGGCCACGGGTCCGTCCACACGACCGACGGCGCATACGATATGCCCGTCGTTGTATTTACCGAAGAACTCGGGTTGGAACCACATCCGGCAAATATTGCAAGGGCTGTAAAAACAATCGCGTATGCTTTCATAGAACCTCGACAATACTTTATTCTTCAACAAGACTTGACATCGACAAAAAGAGCAGGAGATTCGAGACAGAATTACTCTATGGCAAGGATCAATAGCTTCCGGTTAGCACTCACCCTTCGCAGTTTTCCTGCCGCGAAATTCTGGCCAAACTCTTTCTTCAGAGCAAGAAAGAAGACTGAAGAATTCTGGTAATCCTGATTTGTCACCCAGACTAGATAGTCCATTGTCTTGTCGCTGACGACATTTTCTTTAACCCGATTGCAAAGCTTCTTGAGACTGAGGAGGGCGGCCGGTGAGAGTTCGTCCTTTGCGTCCGCATCAAATTTTCCAATGATATTGAAAACAACTTTATACTGGACGCCGTTCTTCATGTCGTCGGTCCAGTAGTTGTTGATACGGCTCATGACGTTATTGAGGGCATTTGTGATGGCAGCCTCGACAAGCGCTTCGGAAGGCGCCGCCGATTCATCGCTATAGCCGGTTTCCGTTCCCAACAGCCGCGCAGTGGTCGTTTCGTACGCTCGGACTGAAACGGAAGCTTTGTGGACATCCGAGGATCCTACTCGCCTCGTCTGCATGTCTATGGTGTAGGTAATATAGACGTCGCTGCCGACGGAGAGCGCGATGGCGTACGACATGTCTTCGTCCGCACCTTTCAAATTCATCTGAGCCTTCTGCTGCTGGTAAATCTGTTCCGCCTGCTCCGGAGCTACGACGCTGTATTTCTTAGCCGTCAGATACGATTCAATGGTCGCCGCTCCCTGTTTAAGAATCGGGTCTTTCTGAAGCATCTCGAGGGGACTCTCCCCAGGCTTCACGGCAGGGAGCGCCATCAGCGTCGGCAGCCCGATCTCTTCTGCGACGTCCTGACTCGAGGCGATAATTCCACGCTGGATGAGCGCATCTTTTACCGCCTTTACGTTTATGCGGAATTGTTTCTCGACCTTCAGCTTGTCTCCCCCTGCCATCTTGACGCGGCTGTCAAGGGAGCTCGCCTCCCATGAGATAAACTTCGTGATATTATCATTCGCAAAAAAATCGATTTGGTAGGACTGGAATTTAGCCTTATCCTCCTCCGTCTTTAGAACGCCGTCCAATCCGGCGCCGCCGTAAAGAACAAAGTAGACCGCCGATTTGCGGGCGTCCATCTCAGCCAACTTGAGCGATTCTTCTTCCTTAAATCCGAATAGACCGCTTGCCCCTCCGATTCCTTTCGCCTTTATCAATACCTCCGAAGAGCCATTAGCTTCGATGAAAGTAGCTTCGCGCGACTCTGGCAAATTTCCCTGAGCCCAAAGGCCGGTCAATGCAGAAAGCAGTAATGCCGAGACGAAAAATGAGTAAATGGTGATCTTCCTTGTCATAAGATGTCTCCGTAGCTATTTAAAGATAACGGTTGCCAAATCTCTACTTGAGTGATGGGAGCGAATAGTTGACCCAGAAGTAAACTCCGAGCCCGGAGTATTTTACGTCAGGTCCCGTTGCACTGCTGTTTTTCGTATCCCTGTTATTGCTGTCTGTTACGTCGGCACTCCAAGAGTTGCTCGTTCCGAAAACGTTGTACTCCGCCCCCGCCCCAATTGAAAAAACGGGGGTGACATAAACCTCGAGTGCCGCCTTCCCATCCAAGCCGAGGTTCCCATTCGTCAATCGATACGTACTGCCGTCATTGCCTGCGACCGAAAAGCGCGTGAGCGAATATTTGACATCCGCCTGGAACAAAAGCCCAAATCTTCTGAAATAGAATTTCTTCAGGAGACCAAGGTTTACGTACCCGGTGAGGGACGGACCGATGTCGGAGCTGTCCGGAGCCTCGTTGTTCGAGTAATATATCTTCCCATCAACTGAAGTAATACCAATAGCGCCGCCAAGGCTCACCCAGAGCTCGGGTATTCGTGTCGCGTTCGCTAAGTCCGATTGAAACGAGAGAGCCGCCCCATACGCAGTTTTACTTTCGGAATTTATTTTTGCTGAAAAATTGTTTGCCGACAGGCCGAAGCCGTCAGGCCCGGCTGTGTTGTCGAACGTCGATATCCCGACCGGGAATACGGCAAATGCGACAACACCGTTAATCCCCAACATGGGGAGTTCTGTGAGCGAGAGGCCTTCGGAGTAATTTGATCCGGTAATCGTCTGAGCGTACGATTCGGCAGTTTCGTCTTTCTTGTTGTCGCCGATTTGCCTGATTTTCACGAAACCCCGCTTTACCTTCACAATATCACCGCTCGCAGTTTCCTGGAGTTCCTCGACCCAATACGTATCGTCAAGTCCGACACCTTCTCTATTCCCCAGGTTTAACGTCACTCCGAAAAGTGTAGTCCCGGTCACTTCGCCGGTTAATGCAAACGCATCCATTTTCTTTGTCTCAACCTGAATATTGAATGCACTCACATCGACGGCGCTCTTAAACGCCTCAAGGTCTTTAGAGCCATCATCAAAGATTCTTTTCCCCTCAAAGGTTTCGTCCTCGTGAACAGCGCTCCGCTCGATCGGCTCGTCCTTCCATCCCTGAGCCGCTCCGACGAAGAGCACGCTTCCATTGTTGTTTCGGTCAACGTTCAGTTTGTACCAAAGCAATCCGAGCCGAAGTTCGTGAGTATATTCTGTGAGAGGGATTCTCCGGATCACCTTTCCGTTGTCGTTCTTTACTTCGCGATATCCCTTTTCGACCCGGTGTTCGTACGTATCGACATACGGAATGTAGAAGAAGCCGGAATTCAGAATCGCTTCGAGTTGAGAAGCGCTCATTCCTGCGGCTTGCGCCTTGGTAGCGAGAAAGGTATTGCGGTCTTCGTCGCTGAGATTTTGTTTGCTCAGGAGCTCTTTGTTCAGATCCAGAATCTGCAGAAGCTGAGGCGCCAGCGTCTTATCGAGAACAGGCTTCACATCCTCCGGCGATACTCGGGAGAGACCGGAGACGGCCGTACCAAAAGCTGCCGTGACAGTGACTGGCAGCGGCGCATAGTTAAATCGGGCGAAGTTGATGTTGCGCGAAAGAGAGCTCTTGATATAGTCTGTCTCCTCCATAGTCAACTTCACGTTGGGGGGAATCAAAACTTGATCGACGAAAGAGACCACTTTCTTTTTGTATGGTTTTCCCGATTGTGCATTCAGTGTGCTTGCAACAGCACAGAGCAGAAATAGAAAAACTATAGATCGAACGGTGCGATGGATGTTATTCATAATCTTGCAGAGAGATGGCCTTCGTATGGCGATGGGAGAGAAGAGAGAATCTTATGTGTGGCGAGCATCTGAACCCTGACTGGATCTGGATGGTAAACATCTATAACCCCCGTGATTCTTCATGAGGAATAAATTGCTGGTGGACGCTGTAGGGCTCGAACCTACGACCTATGCCTTGTAAGGGCATCGCTCTG
>CAYYHS010000185.1:0-5716 GCA_964471785.1 uncultured Chitinophagaceae bacterium | reverse complement strand
AGACTGGCATGACGGTGATTCTCAGCTTCAGATTTCAAACTGAGACACTATCGGAGCAGCAGGTTTTTGATCGATGCTGACTGCCAGGAAATCAGTGGTTCAGGAATTCCCATCAATCGACAGTTGGCCTGCTCGTCCCACTGCACTTTGGATGGTGTCGACAACCACCCGCAATGGCTTTCCAGAAATGGCGACCATCTCCGTAAGAAGCAATCCGCACAAAATCCCGTCCCGTTCGGGCAACTCGGGACCGAAGCTAAACTCTCCTTCTTCCGACACTCCGAGGAACCAACCAGGCTTTGACATTTCATTCGGATCATCCTGGGAATTAGTCTCAATAACGGTCATTAGCTTGCTTTGAATGGCTCGACTAACTGAGTCCGGGATGATTGAACTCTTCAGGAAGTTCCCCCTCATTTTTTTTTGTTCAATCAAATGCCACAACAATACGAGGGTCATAGATTGAATATCCAGCCAATCGCCATTCTCAAGAATGATGCCGCACCCGCCACCATCCCCGTCTGTCGCGATGCCCATCTGAGCATCGATGACTCTAACGTTATACCTTAATGCCGTTAAGTTAAGAGCAGTCGGCTTCGGGTGCCGGTCAAAGAAGTCATATTGCGGAGTGCCAAACAGCGTCTGAGCTCGCCATCCGCAGCTTACCAAAATCTCCTCTATAATTGTTTGCCCGGCGCCTCCCATTGAGTCGATCAGGACGTTAGCGTTGTTCTTTGGATTTTGAGCAAACGAAGTGAGTGCCGGAATGTCGATGGCAGATCTGAGGTAGAATAGGTACTCGGGGAGAAAATCAATCTCGGAGATTTTGCCTGAAAGAGGGACCCGAACATCGGACGACGTAGCGTCGGGATCGGCAATTTGCGTTCCAATCTTGAGCATTGCTTTATTGGAGAACGGCGCACCTCCACTCTCTTTGAATTCAATCCCGATCTCCACAGGCGGAGCAGAGCCTCCGGTAATCATGATTCCCGCGGCACACCCATGCTGCTTTGTCGCCAAGGAGAGCGCAGGCACAGGCACAATGCCCGACGACCTCAGAACTCCGAAACCGCTCTTCGAGATGATCCCTGCAGCCAGCAAAGCAAAATCTTCGGAACGTTTTCGCCCGTCAAATCCTATTGCTATTCTGACGGAGGGGGTTGGAGTGAACTCATGACGAAGATAATGAACGAACGCGGTGATGATCCGATCGAGGCTTTCATCTGTCAGCGCATTACTGAAGAGCATTCGGCGGTCAGTCGAAGGAGAACTTGGTTCACTCATTTCTGCTCCGGCGGGGATTCGTCCTTAATCACCTCGAGCGCATCGAGGTACTGGTCGAGCGGGACAAAGACCTTTACCGGATATTTCAGGATCGACCGACCGATTGCGCTTTCAATAAAACCATCTGCAATAAATCCGATGCTTGTGTTATTGCGCGGGTTGACCGTAATTCCTGCACTCTCCAATTTGCCCCGGACGATGTTCGCTTCATAATAGTCGACAGACTGGAACGCCACGGCCCAGTCCTCGGAAGTCTCGACGTTCTTGTGATCCTCGCAGAATGTGCGAACTCCCTTACTCACGGAGCAATCCTCGCAGAGAAGCCGGTGGCAAATAACGCAGACGGCCGTTGCAGTCACAGCCGGGTGCTTCTCGCATCGGAAGTTCTCGGTCGAGAAAATGGATCCGCAATGGATGCAGAACTCGCTGTCGACGGTGACGTTCTCAGAACAGTTTGAGCAAGTCTCGATCTCCTGCGGCTGTTCGTCGGCGAGCCGTTCGACGAGGTCGACTCCGCAATCAGCGCACCGGATTATACCTGCGTGATACTCGGCCTTACATGATGGGCAGAATGGCATAGATCGCTCCTTTCGGTAAAATCGTCCCCCCTCCAACGATGAGATCCTAAAGATTCTTCAAGACTTCAGCGAATCTCTGTGTAATGACTCGCGGCCGTGTGATCGCCGACCCGACGACAACTGCGTAGGCTCCGCATTTGATTGCATGGGCAGCTTCGCTCGGACTCCATATTCTCCCTTCGGCAATTATAGGTGTTTGGATTTCTGCCGTCAGCCGCTCAATGAGATTGAAATCCGGAAAATTGTCCACTAAATCCTCCGTGTACGGAGTATATCCGGAGAGCGTGGTAGCAATGAGATCCGCACCTAATTCCGAAGCTCGGATTCCCTCTTCAAGCGTAGAAATATCTGCGATGATGGGAACGTCTGTCCGTCGGCGAACCAGATTAAGGAAACTCATTCCATCCATTCCGTTTGGACGGACTCTCCGTGTCGCATCGAGTGCGACGAGATCTGCTCCTGCCTCCACAAGATCTACGACGTCCGAAACATCGGGGGTGATAAGCGCCCATCCATCCGGGTAGTTCCCCCTAATAATCCCGATGATGGGAAGATTTACCGCCTTCCGGACGGATAAGACGTTGTCAACTCCTTGAACGCGAATGCCGGCTGCACCTCCCATTTCAGCGGCTCGTGCAAAAGCCGCAATATAATCGGGAAAATTGAACGGCTCATCCCCTTCTGCGTGGCAGAGAACAATCACCCCCTGCTTCAACTGCTCAATCGGGCTTTTCATCGTCGGCATGCCTAAACGTGGGGGAATGTCTTGCTTAGTTCAACTGCTTTTCTTCCAGCTGCTTCGCCCAATTGCATGCTCGCGGGCTGTGAATTTGTCGCGAACAATGCTGTCGGTGGGAGAATTGCCCGCCCGGTCACGATCAGATTCTCAACCGCAGGCAGTCGAAACGCTTCCGATGGCACTTGAAACGTGCAGTCGGGTCGACCTGGCATCGCGCAGGTTGCCACGGCGTCTTTGAAGTTCCGGCCAGAGAGCACGTCCGAATCTGTAATAGACATCCGTCCAAGGATCTGGCGTATGGAATGGAATCCGATTTCCGGCGCCAGCGTTAGCACGGCGGCCTGTTCAAATCCGGGACAATGGCCGACAAGAAACCGGGAGGCCTTAGTTGCCAGATTTTCACAGCGAATTGCTGTCCGCTCGAGATTGTCCGGGTCATCTGGGTTTACATTAGGAAGCTCGATCATCGAAATCATAACCTCTCCTGCACGATTCGTCCCTTCCATTTGGATCGAGTCGAACTCGGCTAAAGCCGGAGCCTCACCGTGCCACTTCCTTGTCAGAGAAGCGAAGCCTTTAATTGAGAGAAACGGGACCTCCGTAGACGATGGGGTTCTCGAAAACTCATGGGGACATTTCACAACATATTCCAGCAAACGCTTCTCATCGATCGGTCCCATTGAAAATCTGTAGGACGCGCTCGTTTCATGTTTCAAGAAACCGGCACCTGCTCCGATCGCAACATTCCCCTCGCCGGTCGCATCTATATAAACACCGGCCCGGAGCAGATTGTCCCCATCCGCACGCCGAACTGCTACGCCGTCTATGAACTTTCCTTTCAAGATGACTTTTATGAACCGGGAGCCGAGAGAGAGGCCTACTTTGTTTGTGTCGACCATCTCCCCCAGAACAGATTTCAGCAATTCAGTGTCGAACGGTGTGACTGTCAAGCTAATTCCGAGCGGGTCGACACGGTGTCCAGGGCTGCCCCCGGCCGCTTGCAGCCGGGCTACAATTTCCTCGCCCAAGCCGGTTACCACCTGCTTCCCGAGCGAATGAAATCCCCGCCACGGCTGAAACAGCGCAGTTGTCGCAACTCCGCCTAGGTACGCCTGCCGTTCAACGAGAAGAGTTTCTGCCCCCATTCGAGCCGCGGCGATTGCAGCACAAACGCCTGCCGGACCTCCTCCCACAACTACGATGTCGTGCAATTCTTGGCGAATGCCTGCACCTATGCTCTTCTCGAAAACGTTTCCCTGGCTTGCTCGAGATCCGATGTTACTTCACGAGTGAGTGCAAATATTTCAGACCTTCTTCGATCTCCTTCCCCAGATGAATACGAACGATGGGAAGCGAACGGCCGGCGAGCGACTGATAATCGCCGATCGCCTGCGCTTGTTTCAAAACCTCAAACGTAAAAGGTTCGCCCGGTATCTTGTTATCGACCGGCTCGTCAGCCGTGAGAAGCAGGAAGACTCCTTTTGGGGGGCCTCCTTTGTGAAGTTGGCCGGTTGAATGGAGATACCGAGGACCGAAACCTAAAGTTGTTGCGCATTTCGTACATGCCCCGACCGATTGCCTTAGTTCTTGAAGCAATCGAGTATTCTCTTGATTCTGGTCAAGATATGCCAAGATCGCCACGTAGTCGCCTGGCTCGCATTGATTGAGGTGTGCGCGACACAACCCGGCGAGGGAGTGATCACTGCTCCCTGCAATCAATATGTCTTCATATGCAAGTTCAGCGTAGAATTCCAATTCCGCATTCTCCGCCAGCAATTCTTGTTTAGGAAGTGAACCGGTTTTTTTGAAACCTTCAATAACTCTAACAGTGTTATCTTTGCTCTCTTTGACGTTGGGCTCATCAAACGGATTAATGTGCATTACGACTGCGGCAATTGCTGTAGCAAATTCCCAACGAAAGAATTCTCCTCCGAGTTCATATGCGTTATCCAGAATTATTTCGGCAACAGGATGACCCTCGCTGTACAGCCGTTTGCGCAAAGCGTTGAAGGAGTCTCCGTCTCTTTCAAGCCGCAGCAAGACAAACATTCTGTCGTCCGAATAGGCGGGAAGAGCCCCTTCCCCTTCGATAGGTATGATTCCCTTCCCTTCTTTGCCTGTACTCTCGGCAACGAGCTGTTCAACCCAATATGCAAACGTTTCAATCTCCTTCGACGCGATGAAGGTGAGTTTATCCCTCCCCGCTTTCCAGGCTTCACCCAACGTAATCCCAAGCATGGCCGCCGGATTATCCTTCAATTCTGGATTGCGGCTTACCGCGATCAGCGACTGGGCGCTCTTTAGAATGCGGTTGATGTCGATCCCACTTACAACCATCGGAACCAAACCAAAATACGAGAGTGCAGAATAGCGTCCGCCGATGTCGGACGGGTTGACGAAGATTCTTAGGAACTTCTTCTCCTTCGCCTCCGTTTCCATTTGGGTACCGACATCTGTGATCGCGATGAAGTTACTCCCGGCCTCCCCCTTTTTTGACTGTCCAACCTTGTCATAAAAATAGCGATAAAACATGTTTGTTTCAGTCGTTCCCCCCGACTTGCTCGCGACAATAAAGAGTGTGCTTGCCAGCGAGATCGAATTTTCAATCCGCGTCACCGATGATGGATTAGTGCTGTCCAGCACCAGGAGTTCAGGATAACCCTTTCTTAAGCCGAAGGTGAAGCGGCAAACATCGGGACACAGACTGCTTCCACCCATTCCCAACACCACAGCATGGGTGAAACCAGACTTCCGGACCTCTTCGGAAAATGATCCGAGTTGAGCAGCATTCTTCTGCATGAGCTCAACACTCTCCAACCATCCAAGCCTGTTGAGGATAGATTTTTTATGATTTTCCTCAGAACGCCAAATCGTGAAATCTTTTTGCCACAGGCGCGTCACTGTCGACTGAGACTGTAAGTCCAACGTTGTCTTCTCAACAGCTTTTTCCAACTCTCCAATGAAATAGTTTACTTTTGACATAGTCATTCGCTTCGTTTGATTTCAGTGATTGAATAGCTGTGAGGAAATGTAGGGAAAAAAGGGAAGAAGTTCTATAATGGGTAGTGTCTCAGTTTGTCATTCCCGTCCCGCATAAAGCACGGGATAAACTCCA
>CAYYHS010000184.1:0-5721 GCA_964471785.1 uncultured Chitinophagaceae bacterium | reverse complement strand
TACATCGACTGGAAGAAATTCTCATTCATCACAGGAACGACAAAGCACGATTACTGGGGCGAAACCGTCACCTTGACGACGAATGGTTCGTCTGCCGGATCCTCAGAGTCAAGTTCATCATACTGGAAGACATTCTATTCGGGCACTGCTGGCTATAACCTAACCGCATCGAACACGATCTGGTCCTCGGTAACCACGATAGAGAAACCCGAAAGGATTACATTCATACCCCCCGGCACCACCATTTCTCGCACATTTAACTCGATAACTCAAAACCCAATCGATCGTCTTGACCAGGCACATCTCCTTTCGAGGGACACAGCGTTTGAGAATATGCCGGCTCATGTAATACGGTACCAGAAATATGAAGGGACAACTTATATGTATGATTCGCTTGGTACAGGACCGCTAACGGTACACATGTTGTCCAACCTCTATAGCATGGAAGACTCCCCTTTGACTTTTCGAATATTCATGACATATTCTACCAATGACAAGTTTAATACCGAGGCATTCATCGACAACCAATTCTATGTCGATCGGATTACGCAAATTCCGCGCTCAAGTTTTGATGCAAAGGCCTATCCTGACGTCGATCGAAACATATGGGCGACTCCCAATTCGTTTTATGTTCTTAAGGCTGCAGATATCACGGCACCCTAACCTGCAAAAACAGTCTTTAGGGAGCACCGAGACCATGCATAAGATAAACTTTGCAATTCCTCCGGCGGCGGCCATAGATCGGCAATGATCTCACTCACCTAGGATATTACAGCCCTGTCTCCCGGCTCAACTGCCCCGATTATTGCAGCTGTCATAACAAAGAAGAGGCGCAAAAAATTTGAAGCATTCCGTTGATCCTCGGCTACATCAGCTGCCGACGGAAAGAGTCTCGCTCAACTGGGAGTAAAAGAGTCGAATCTTTTTCGTATCCAGGTTCGGCGCAAGGTAATCGTCGAGCTTCCGGAGGGCAGATATTTTCTCGATGAGGCCAGGTTAACAGAGGTCGATCGATTGCGGCACAAGTTAGTGGTGGTACCGATTGCTGCTTTCTTAGTCTCAATCTTACTCTTGATCATCTTTCTTCGTCGGTAGATTTCGTTCAACCACTCGCAAACTTGCGCCATGGTGTCAAAGGAGTCCCAATCTTTGAAACGTGTATTCGTTTTCGCTTCATTGTTAACCCTTGTTTTATGGCCGGGGTGCAAACGGGGAGTCGGCGACGCAACTCCGCCGGGCGCATATGCGTACACAAGCTACGATTCCGCCGGCACGGTAATAGTGCGCGGCTGGCTTACTGCCGTCGTTTCATATTCCACCAAATTGTCGGGCGAATGGCATTTTGAACCGATCGGCAATCCACAACGAATCGGCCCTCAGACGGGAGACGGAAAACTTGTCGGAGGTATTAACGGCGAAAAAGTCTGGATTGAGTTGAATCCCGACGTGAGGAACAACAACCTTCAACTCAACGGTTCGCTGGTCACTGGCCGGTTATCGGGTCAATGGACTTGGATCAGCTATGATGGAATGGCTAACCAAGGAACGTTCCAAGCGGTCAGAAAATAGCCGGCATCCATAGGAAGTAACTCCAACGCTCCGGAACAACGAGTGTCAATTTCTTCCTTCATTGGCTCACCGATCTCTTTTTGACAATCGAATGATTCAGGAATGATAAATTTAATGGCATCAATTCTTTCGGCGCTAAGCCGTTGTAAGACCTACGCAGCGAGTATCTTCATAACATATTGCCTCGCATGCCTTATTGGAATTGTGATGTCGCATGTCGGAAGCAATGTTGCCCTTTCGTATCGAGACCGAATCGTGGGAGATGCGCTGGCCAATGACAAGGCATCAATCAATTACCGCTCGGGAAATCTCTTTAGAGCCGCTCTCTATGATTGCGCCGGCAATCTATTCTATGCCGCCGTCCCCCAGACTATTATTGGGTTTGGCGTCGTCTTCCCTTATTGCACCGTCTCATATCAAGGTTGGGTAGGCGGCATTGTATCGGTCGACGGTTCTCATCGGAGCAGGTTTAAGAACTTCAAATCGTCAGCTTATTATCTGATAGTAGTGCTGCTTCAGTTTATTCCCTTTTCGCTTGCGATCGGCGCCGGGGTTAAGTGTGGCGTCGATTCATATAGACATAACAGCCAGGTCAGCTGGAGAATATGGGACTATCGGGTTCCGAAAGCGAGCCTTCTAGACGTGGGGTATGTCTACATACTGAGCATTCCATTGTTCTTTATCGCTTCCTGTTTTGAGTTCCTTTCTTCGTGGAATATTTGAGCGTGACATCTGCAGATCCATGTCGGTTGTTAGAACAAGTGAATTGTTCAATCGTCCGTTGCGTGGTTTGGGTAAGTTGCTTACTTTAGATGCGATTTGCGGTACTTCGCCCATTAAACCTAGGAGGTCCTCATGAGGTGCTTTCGGAATATCGTTCCTTTAGTTCTTCTTTACATTTTGCCCGGATTGGTACAGGCCCAGGAAAGAGTAAATCTGCAGGGCGCGTGGGAACTGGTTTCTCAAAAAGAAGACGGCAAAGACCATCCTATTTCAGGAAGGCAGATAAAACTAGTGACCGCCGCTCACTATGCCTGGGTCCGCCAGGACAAGCAACAGCTCGAAGCACAATTGGCCAAGGGAAC
This sequence comes from uncultured Chitinophagaceae bacterium, assembly GCA_964471785.1. GTDB lineage: Bacteria > Bacteroidota > Ignavibacteria > UBA10030 > UBA8401 > JAGVPT01. The sequence continues at coordinate 3,067 of CAYYHS010000184.1, read as the reverse complement.
AGTGCGCGATTCTATAGCCGCATATCAGGATAATTTTGGAGCCGGCATATACAAGGTTGTCGGAAACACCTATACTGAAACGACCGAATTCTTCTATGCTCCGCAATACATCGGTACGTCTCTTGCATTTACCTTCAAACTCGAAGGCGGTCTCTGGTATACCTCGGGCCATCTCACCCACTACGAGAAAGGGAAAAAAGTCGACGATATTCTCCTGGAACAAGTTTTCAAACGAATCGATTGAAGCCGCAGAGACAATTCCGGAGTGGTGAGCCGGGAACAGCGACGTACACCGGCTCACCGGCTGCTCCCTGCCGGATGATGCGGACCAAGCATGCACCACGCTCGCCAATCCGTTCTCTATGGAACATACAATCATCTATACCACTGCCCATGTATTTGAAGTGGACACTGTTCGCGAGGCCTTCAGGAAAGCTGATATCCCTTTTTATGTCCAATCTGAAAGCCTTGCCGGAGTTAGAGTTGCGTTTGAAGCATGGCCAGCAGCTGGCCTTGGGAAGCGATGGCATATTTTTGTTCCGGTTGCTGCCGAGGTTAAAGCAAGGAAGACTCTTTCCACATTGCACTTGAGCACTCTGTCAGACTCAAGACCATTTTTTGCCGTAGACCACTCGACCCTCCGAAAGAATGTGTTGAGTGCACTTGTTCTAGTTTCTCCGGTCATTGCAATCCTTGGGTATATCGTTTACAGAGGTCTCACGAATCACTAGACGCAATTGAGATCATCAATCCTTGCCTCAGACCTATCGAGCCGAATATGAGAAATTGGCTCATCGATGTCACCCTCCTAATGCCGATTCCCAAAAATATTCTTGTATTGTCTTCACATTGGACACTTCGACACCGCCCTGACAGTCATGCTGAGCAATCCCGTCCCGTCCGTGGCGGGATGGGAGAGTCGAAGTCCTGCTGTACGGGATGCCGTAAAGCGGCACACTGTCAGGGCGTCGCTCAGTGTGACTCTGGCCTCCAAACACAATATTTATTATTGGAAACGGCACTAGAATAAGAGTGGAACCGTCGATACAGCCAAAATCATCTCTGCGTGTCTCATTGAGCACAATCAATTGTGGAATCAGCGATACGGAATATTGGCAGATCACTGAGAGAGTCTAGTTCCAGTCTCAACGGACCTCTCGTAAAGTTAAACCAAGTTACGTTTGAAGGAATCTCTTACGAAATGCCGACCTGGATGACAAACCTGGTTATCGCAGCGATTCTGTTGGTTCTCAATACAGGCGCTGCATTTGGAGCGCCTTTGGGGAACTCAAGAGAGGTCCGTGACTTCGAATGGAAAATGATGTCGATAGTGTCCGGCACGTATAACTGGGACACGACCAGCGGCAGCAGAAGAAATTCGGACTTATGGGCAACGTACTCAACAAACGAAAAAGCGCTCAAGGCCAATATTTTGCGGGGGAAGAAGTTAGGCTTCAATAGCGTGAGAATACCCCTCTACTATATCGATTCCGGCACGTATCCGTACTACAACCATGCCTGGCCGCGGGTCGCAGGCTCGGGGAAGGTAACCCCCAATCCAGACTACCTTTCGAACGTCAACAACTTGATTGATTTTTGTCACAAGAATAGCATAAGAGTCTGCCTGCTCTTGTTTGTCTACGGCGGACGGAATGAAATGATTTACTATAGCAGAGGGGACATTTCCGGCTTTAGAAACCTAAGCAGGTATGCGGATGCCGATAGCATCATGAGCGATGCAGGTATAGAAAAATGGTTCACCGATGCGATGGCCTGGTCAGATTACATCCTTTCTTCCATTAACCAGAAAAGCGTCTCGGCGTACGAACTGTGCAATGAAGCGACCCCTTCGACAGAATTCGATTGGATCTACCACAATAATCCTCACTTTATCACGCAGCCTAAGTACGATCCGAATGCTCCATATCCTTATCAACCCAATAACATGTTTTATTTGGAAATGTCCAACTATTTGCATTTGCGTTGGGGCAGTTCGTTCAACTTGATGATATCGTTGTCTGGAATCAGCGACGATCTTTGGCAAAATCTCTGGTATATGCTCAATCACACTTTTCGAAGGCCGACGTTTCTTGCCCGTTTAAATTCTTTTTGCGGGCCTACGTACCAAGGCAAGTATTTTGACGTGCTCTCAATCCATGATTATCACACCTATTCATCGGGCACTTATTTCAAGACAATATTATCTTTGGAGCCGTACGAATCTCACTCCTATGAGTGGTTTATCGGTGAAATAGGATATACAATTTCTTCGGTTACCCCCGGCCAGTATGAAACCGACCAGGAAAAGTATTTTCAATATTTCTTCCAGATCGTGCGAGACCTGGATTCCAAGCTGCTCCCAACACAACATCCTCTTAAGGGATTGGGGATCTGGTCCGTTCTGGATTATGCGATGGGGTTTGACGATCATCTTGGAATTATCAGTTCGGAAACTCCCGACAATGTAAGAAAAAGAAAAGCCGCCTTCGTAGTACAGCAAAACCTGGAGGGATTGGTCGCCAATCCAGATTTTGAGATCGGACCCGGGAACGATGCAAACTTTGGCGATACGGAGTGGTGTAATGGATGGACGGCATACTACCCGGTACGAGATCAGGTGTATCATAGGGAAGACTATTCCTACTCAATGACTAGCGATCGCGGTTACGTACTCCAGCTGAATCCAGCCCCAACCAGGCATGTCGGCTGGAGCAGCGTTCCCGGCGGCGTAATCAGGGTTAAGTCCAACTCCGTTGTCACTGTGAAGGTTGCGCTAAAGGTTACGAGCGATTCTGTGACAGAAGATCCGCGTCAGGCCCTACGATACTTGATCGACACAGCTTTTGTCACCCTCTCCTGGCTTGATGTAAACGGGCGGATGATCTCTTTCAGCCCAATCCCAACGAACCATCGTTTTCCGGCGAACACATGGACGGAGCAATCTTCATTGTGTGAAGTCCCAGCCAATGCATATTACGCCGTCCCCTACCTCATGGCATACGGAAGCAGATACAAAGTCCAATTTGACAGCGTACAATACGAACCGGAATGGCGGCCCATAATAAGT
>CAYYHS010000183.1:0-5745 GCA_964471785.1 uncultured Chitinophagaceae bacterium | reverse complement strand
GGAGACCGAGAGGGGGTCGCAAAAACACAAGATCTATTTTTAGCAAAGGCACTAGGTCGTTGGTGAGAATCGGCGTTAGCTCCAGACTCCCGGAATAGTTTCCCCGCAAAATTTGCATTTGCCCTTGACAAGATTATTTGAGAGGATATTGAAACCCCTCCGCTCGAGAAGCATGCGTTTGCAATTATGGCAATACGTGTTCTCCCCTTCATGGCCCGGAACGTTGCCGATATAGGCATACCGGACACCCGCATCCAGCGCCGCCTTTCTTGCCTGCTCCAGTATTCCTACCGGCGTTGTGGGAAGCTGGTTGAGTTTGTACATCGGCGTAAATCGGCTAAAATGGAGCGGACAATCGTGCAAATTATTCTTGCAGAGCCAGTCACACATTTTGCGTATCATGTCTAGGTTATCCGTCCAGCCAGGAATGACGAGGTTGGTGATCTCAAGCCATACGTTTTCCTCTTTGAAGACCTGGAGTGTTTTCAAAACGGGGGCGAGCGTCGCTTCGTTGAGCTTCCAGTAGATATCGTTATCAAAACTTTTTAGATCGATATTTGCCGCATCGATCACCTTGCAGAGCTGCCGCAGCGGTTTCTCGTTGATGTATCCCCCCGATTTCCAGACATTCTTTATCTTTTCTGCATGAGCAAGCTTCGCTGTGTCGTATGCATATTCATAAAACGTTGTTGGCTCGGAGTAGGTGTACGCGATTGACTCACACTGATTGCTTAAACATTGCTCGACGACTTTGTCCGGCATAAGGTCGAAGTTGACCGTTTCCTTCGGACTAAACTGAGAGACCTGCCAGTTCTGGCAGTTCAGGCACCGGAGGTTGCAGCCTGCCGCAGCGATCGAGAATGCCCGGGTAGAGGGAAGGAAATGGAACAAAGGCTTTTTTTCGATTGGATCGATGTGAACGGCGCATGGGTTGCCGTACGCAATTGAATACATCGTTCCTTCATGGTTCACACGGTTCCGGCATTTTCCAACATCATTCTCTGCCAGCACACAACCATGAGGACACTTCTGGCAAAGAAGTCCTCCGTCTGTTTTAAGATAGAACAGTGCCTCTTTACTCCATTTCCAAATATCTTCTGGCTGCGTTACAGTTTCATCGCGCGGTCCGAGCAAATTGGCATACGAATTCACCCGGTCGAGTCCGAGCATACACCCGCCAGTCGCAAGCAGGCAGCATTTCATGAACTCCCTTTTGGAAAGCACCCTCGGCTGCTTGATTACATTCATGTCTACATCTCCTTGGAGGACAATTCCACGGATGGAATTATGACCGACACAACAAGTGAGTTACCGTTTTACATCGTTCGCTATGTTTTAAGCGCATAATGCTCCCTTCTGACTAAGCCGATAATCGCGCCCGCAAAAGCCAGGCCTGCCACGATGAAGCACACTTTTGTTATCCCTAGCAGCGGAATAAGATATGACGATACCAAAAGTGCGCCGATTGCAGATCCAACAAGATCCACGCTATACATGTTTGATGCGATCGAAGCCACCGTTCCTTTCTGAAGTTGTGACGCTTCTGCGAATTCCGCACCAATCAGCAGAGATATCACCAGGATCAGAAATGAGAACGCTGCCTGGACAAGAAATGTATACTCAGCGACAACTTTCAATGCAGCGAGAACCGGCGGGACAAGAAGCGCAAATCCACCGATGCATATCTGGAGGAGAATGAATCTGCGCATCCGGTTGCCCGCGGCGAACCTGTCGGTCAGAAAAGCTCCCAAGGCCAATCCCGCCATGAAGAGGGTAATAATAGCACCAGTGGCGAGATACATATATCCGTAAATAATCTGGAAAGAGATCAACAGAATGATTTCGGATGCCGTCCCCGCAAATCCGCCGGTAAAGATTCCGAAAGTGATGGCATTCATCCTTCGCGCAAGAAAGATCACCAGCACAACACCGATGATAGCAAACGCCCAGTAATTTTCTTGGAATTGACTGAGCCAGTATTCAAGCTGCCGGTAATAGGAGACCGGTTCAAAATCTTCATTCGCAGAGGCTTTGGGATCGAGTGTACTCAGGATCGATTCGCTCCTCGCTTTGATCAGCTCATCATCAAGATAATTCTCGTTAACGTACGTCGTTAAGAGACCCTTCTCGCGCACCATTTTGGTGATGTGAAGATCCAGGTTTCCGTTCGACGCTAGAAAATAATCCTTCATGCCCGGTACGATTGCAACATTGCTGAACACGGACCGGAGCGTGTTGTAGAGGATGGAATGCGTCTGGCGCGATTCGTTGCTCAAATAATCCGCCGACGAGAGTAGACTTGTCGAAACAACTGCATTCTCGGTCAGTATTTTCGCCAGTTCCTCGAAGAATCCGAGCGTGTAATACCTGTTGAGTTGAGCGGTGCTCGGCTCGGGTAAATTAATTAATACAACATCATATTTTTTCGCCGTTTGCCTAACGTAGAGACGCGCATCCTTGTTGACAACGGTAATTCGTGTATCCGCCGGGGTTTTATTGTATTCCCTTCCTATTTCCACGATCGATGGATTGATCTCGACATCGTCGATTCTCTCAATGTCATATTTCAGTATCTCCTGGGTGATCCCGGATATCCCTCCTGAAATCAACAGGACGGTTTTCGGGTTTGGATGCTGGATCATCGCGTAGTGGACTGCTTCTTCATTTGAGGCGACATCATTCGACGAAAAAAGGAGCACGTTGTTTTCGTAGACGTTTGTCTGATCGGCTTGTGCTGTCACGGCAAGCGTTCCGTACGGCGTCTCTCTATAATAGAGAAGGTCCTGACCTTTGAACAATGCCTTCGCAGTAAAGTCATCAAGATTAAAAACTAACATCATGACGACTGCGACGGTCGAAATAAAAGCCAATCCAATAACAAGCTTCTTTCTTTTCTCTTTCGCGATCAGAAAAATGACCGCGAGAAGATCGAGGGCTGCAAAAAGTGAGAGACTCTGGAATGGCTTCAGGAAGAAGATCAAAGCGAAATTGAAAAGTAGGCCGCCCACAACGCTTCCGACAGATTCCAATACATAGACTCGCCTGATAAGATTGGCATGATGACTTTTCCAGGCGATGTCGGCAATAAGCGTGAAGGTAAAGCCGGAGGTGAGACAATACGGAATTAGAAGAATGAATGAGCTATAGAGAATCTGGGTTGTCCCGACCATGCTCCCGGCGGTGAAGACGACGTTGCGGAGGAAGCGCAACAGAACCAGTGTCATTGGCGGAATCACGGCAACAGCGGCGAGCAAAAAGAGGAGCGCAGTTTTCTTCTTTTCCCAGGAACCGGAATATCTCCCCAAAAATGAGCCGGCTCCCGTGATGATCATCCAATTAGCGAGAATGATCCCAATGACCAGCTCGTTTCCATAGAAAATTGAAAGGCATTCTCTCAGCAGAATAATTTGCGTCGCAATGGATGTGGCCCCCAGTGCAGCGGTTCCCACAGCAAGCTGCCAATCGATCCGGGAAACGGTTTTAGGCGCGGAATTTTCGATGTCTGCCTCTCGAGTGGTTTCGTCTAGAGGTGCGTCCGAATTCTGAAGCTCGCGTCGTTCGGTCACCTACTGAATTCCTTTTCACTGAAGACGTTCGCTTCGAAAACAAAAATCTCCGCATCCTTCCATCCATCCCAGCCGAGGCCAGCCTTGTCCTGAGCGCAGTGACCGAGAAATTCCTCTTTCGTCCAGCCTGTTTCGCCTGCCACCTGAGGAAGGAATGTGCCTGAGCGATTCCCCTTTTTTATGTAGATGCCGTCGCGGCCGAGCTTGATCTCGTCAATAGAGGCGATCTTCCGCATCGGTGTGAGGGCTGAGATTTCAATCTCAAGGCCTGCAATTTCATCCGGCTGGACTCTCGAAAAACGAAAATCTTCCGTCGCGGATGCAATTGCCATTTGTTGGACGACCGTGTAAAGAGGTGCGCTCGCATCGAACCTTCCCACGCATCCTCTCAGCTCATCATTTTTGCGAAGGGTGACAAACGCTCCGCCGTTTCGCTTTGCGGCTTGGCTGAGACGGGAAGTATCGATGAGCGGAGATTGCCGGTTCCTGATATACAGGTCGACGGCACTTCGGGCAATGACTAGTAGCTCTTTCTTTGCTTTGTCGTTGAGTCCAGGATTCGAGCTCTCCTTTTCTTCCTTCAACGAAACAGTGATGGCGTTGTAGCCAACCACCCTTTTCTTATCCCCGACTTCACTGTCGCCTGAATTCTTGTACTGAATGTGGGTATAATCGATTCCCGGCACGTTCTCAGTCATGTACAAAAGAGTTAGAACACAAGACCAACCGCACATGGTTGTCAGGAGGTTCGTGATCTTCTTTTGCTCTGTGCTTCGTGTTACATCAACGAGGTGGGACGCGGAGTTTAACAGAATGGCGTCTGATGAAACCTTATCAACCTGAACTGCATCGTCGTAACTTGGGTAGTGAGAAAAATCCGTGCTGATAACAAAAAGGTTCTTCGGGTTCAGATATGGCCGGAGCGCCGAAGCAATTGCTTTGCACGTTTCCGGTTCTCGGGCGCCGATAACGATCGGGACTATTTTGTATTTTTTCTTCAACAGGTATTGCAGGAATGGTATCTGCACTTCCACGCTGTGTTCGTTCGCGTGAGGAGCGATCTCCCGTGTGAAGACCGAATATTTGCGGACGAGTTGCTCGCCAAGCTCCCTGTTTACGTTCACTGTGCCAAGCGGCGTCACATAGTTGCCGGCCGTGTAGACGGAGGCCCCTTCGAAACCCATGTAATGGCTCGGCCCCAGGATAAATATATTCTCAAACTGTTTCGCCGGGTCGATTTGGTTGAAGCTCGAAGCGGCAACGCCGCCCGAAAAAACATATCCCGCATGCGGCGATATTATCGCAACGACATTCTTGATATTCCTCGACGGCACTGCCCCGGAGAAAAGCTTCTTCAAAAGATCGCGCAGTTCCTCTGGTTGAGCAGGGTAGAATTGCCCCGCGACAGCGGGTTGTCTGTCCAGTTGGTCTCCCTGTGACAAAGAGATTCCTCGAAGAATGAAGAGAAGCAGGAAGATGAAGAGAATGGCTCTGAGTGTTTTCATCGTTCTGATTACCCAAGGTGAAGAGGCGGAAAAATGTGCATTCCGGAATAATCCATCTGCCGCGAATTTCGGAGCCGGTTAGTGACAGCTCTAATCAGGCGACTTCTCCGTCGGTTTTCTTTATCTTCCTCGAAACAAGAACCGATCGTTAACTAATTCGGTAACTGGCCGACTATTTGCAGCCAAGAACTTTCGCCGTATTCTCAATCTGCGATGGATCAAGCCACATCAGCGATGTGAATCGTCCCCCTGCTGCCAACGCCTCCATCATTTTGATGTTGATCCCAGCCGCGGCAATTTCCTCAAGGGTTTTCACCAAGGCTCCGGTCTTGTCGGCACCCGTGATCATGAAGCCTGTTCCCTCTTCCGCAATTATTCCAGCCCCGGTCCATTTCGTTCTCAACTTATCTGGATTCTTGGCAACAGCATACATTTGTGCTTTCCCATCCGGCATCCCATAGCCCCACAATCCGACAAGAGCAATGTTGCTCGTCTTAAGATCGGCGATCAGTCTCAGTGCGGCTCCGGGTTTATCATCCAGTTTCGCCACAATGTAGGTTACCCGTTTCGATTTTGGCATTAGTATCTCCTTTCAAGGATCGGAACAAAATGGCCTCTGCCAGCTTTCGCCAACAGAGGCTTCTAGTATTCTGCAAATTGTTTTCGATTCTAGG
>CAYYHS010000182.1:0-5764 GCA_964471785.1 uncultured Chitinophagaceae bacterium | reverse complement strand
CCATTGCATCACAAAGATCCAGAAATTCCGGAGCGGGGGGATTATGCGACGTGCGAATCGCATTGCAGCCCATTTCCTTCAGAAGCTGCAGTCGCCTTCTCCATGCCTGGACAGGCACGGCGGCGCCGAGACAACCTGCGTCGTGATGCAGACAAACGCCGTTCATTTTTACATGCTTACCGTTCAGCAAAAAGCCTCTGTCCTTGTCAAATTCAATTTTTCGAACTCCGAAAGACGAGGTAACGGTATCGTCCACCGTCCTCCCTTCAACCAGATTGGAGTGGAGCGAATAGAGAAAGGGTGTCTCGACAGACCAGAGGGAAGGGGAAAGCACCTTGATTGTTTGTTCGACGGATATTCGCGCGGAAGCCGGTACCATAGCGGAGGATTCAACAAACGCCACTTCCTTGCCCGAACCGTCTACTATAGAGGAGCGCAACTTGAGGCTCTTCGGTATTTGAAATCCATTTTCGATTGATGTTCGTACTGATACTATTGCCGATACGGAATCAACCGAGGGGGTCGTAATATAGATGCCGCGCCGGGCTATATGCACAGGGCCAGCAGTGTTCAACCACACGTTTCGGTAAATTCCTGAGCCCCCGTACCAGCGGCTGTTGGGTTGCAGAGAATTGTCAACTCTGACTGCGATGACATTTTCTCCTTTTATCATGAACCGGGTCAGATCATACTCAAAACTTGTGTAACCGTAGTGATGTGTGCCGACATGGTGCCCGTTCAACCATACATCGCTGTTCATGTAAACGCCGTCAAATTCTATTCCATAGATCTCTCCACGCCTAAGGGTGGAGAGGCTGAAATGTCTGCGATACCACCCGACGCCGGTCGGAAGATAACCGCCCGCCCCTTTCGTTTGCGCATCCTCTTTGAACTCGCCTTCGATGCTCCAATCGTGCGGAAGATTGAGTATCCGCCATTTCGAGTCGTCGAAGTCAGCCCTCTCAGCCCCGGACGTGTCAGACTGGGAAAATTTCCATCCATAATTCATCAAGAGATGATGGCGAAGTGCGGGTTCTGCCGGGCAATTTTTTGCGGCAAGAGTGAGGATGAGGAAGAGAACAGCCATTCGATGTAGTTTCATGTCTATATCCGCGACCTGCAATGATTGATGAGACGTGGAACACTTGCGCCGAGAGCTACCGGGAATTTCAGGCGAGCGCTCGAACCCTGCCTCTTACTTCAGAAGCATAATCTTTTTTGTCTCTAGAAAATTTCCGGCTCTCATCCTGCAGAAATACATCCCGCTGGGGACATTACTCGCCGCCCACGTGATTCTGTAATTGCCCGCATTCTTGAAACTATCTACAAGCGTGATCACTTCGTTGCCAAGTACGTCATAGATGGCAACAGACGTATGTGCGGGAGCAGAGAGCGTGTAGTCGATGGTCGTATTTGGATTGAAAGGATTGGGATAGATCTCGAAGTCATAACCGGGAATGGTTTTTCCCTCTCTTACCGACGTAGCACTAACGCCAAGAAAAGCATCCATAGCAGCCGTAGGCTCTTCCGAGACGGGATCCCATGCACCGAGTTGATATCCTTGCCAGTTGTAACTCTCTGGCTCCCAATAAAAAACGCCTAGCCCGCCTGCCGATTTTGTTTTCGCAATGAGGTCCAGAAGATATTGATTGGCTGCTATTGGTTGGTTGTATAAATATCCGGCCTCAACGACCATGACTTTCGTATTGTATCTGGCAATCATGTCCTGCATGGTGATGAGAGCCAGACTATCATCCTTAGCCCAAGACAAATTAGCCCAGTAGGGGTACACCGACATTCCAATGATATCCCATTTCGCGCCATTGCTCTTCAGGCCATCGAACATCCATCTGAACATTGCATCGTCATGTCCGTTCGACAGATGAACGATAACCTGGATCGAGCTATCGACAGCTTTAACGGCGTTGTAGCCGCTCGAAACCATCGCGGCAAAATTATTCATATGCGTCGTCGCTCTGCCATCTTCCCACAACATGCCGTCGTTGGTTTCATTTCCAATCTGCACCCATGCAGGAATCACACCGAGAGATTTCAACGTATCCAAAACGCCGTACATGTGGTTATAGATATCGGTAAGCAATTGCGGCACCGTATGCCCCACCCACGCAGCCGGTTTCGTCTGATGGCCGGGATCGGCCCAGGTATCGCTGAAGTGAAAGTCCAGCATCACTTTGAAACCCATGCTGTCTGCCCGGTGAGCCATATAGGCAACATCCTTTTTGCCGCAATAGCCGGCACTCGGATTGACCCACACTCTGAACCTCAACGCATTGATTCCCTTCTCTTTGAGAATCTCCAGGCAGTTCTTTTGAACCCCGGCATTATCTTTGAAGACGTACCTCTGCGCTTCCATTTGCGACAACCAGCCGATATCGGCGCCGTTGGCAAATTGGGCTCTGGTCTCCGGAGGCAGAATCAGCAATAACGATAAGAGGACTAGTATCCGAAAGGACTTGGTCGATAATACTGAATAAGAATCTTCCATCTTATCTCCCTCTAGAACAAATATCTGAGTGTCGTTGCTTCATGGTGTGACCCCCTCAAAAAAACATCCAGTATGAATTTTTACAATTTTATGTCCTCTCGCATCAGTGGTAAGATAACTGTCAGGATGCTGTACGACTCTGATCTCTTTCCGTAGTTCGGACACTCACCGTCATCCTTCGTCGTCCGCATGGTGCTGAATGTCGCAAGAAATCCTGACTCAAATGGAAGAGCCTGCAGTCCGCGACAGACTGCAGGCATGATCCAGGCTTCATTTAGGAGAAAGAAATGTCCTTATTTGATAACCACCATTTTATTTGTCTTAACAAAGTTGTCCGTTTGCAGACGATAGAAGTATGTGCCGCTGCACAAATTTATGGAATTAAATGTGACTTCATACCTGCCAGCCGATTTTCTCTCATTGTTCACTAACACTGCAGCTTCCCGCCCTAAAAGATCGTACACTGAGAGGCGGACTATGCTGCTGCTTTTCAGCGTGTAGGTAATCTTTGTGCTCGGGTTAAAGGGATTCGGATAATTCTGCAACAACGCAAACTCTTCGGGGATCGGGCCAGTTCCGTGCCCGCCTGTACTAGAAACATCCTTTCCAGTGAGAACAATTTCAGTTGTCCCTCCCGATGGATTGACGGTATTTGCGCCGCTTGGCCAGATGCCGTCGGCATCTTTTACTGAAGCCACAATTGTTCCGTTGGCGAGAGAGCGTTGCTCGATCCTGCGGATACCGTTGGATAACATGTTCGGCAGTACTATACCAAACGCTCCGTTTACACCATTGACGCTGTTGTCGTAGAATGCCGCATAATCGTTGGTAATGGAGTTGTCCGTTCCATCACTTTCTATGAATGACCCCGAGATCGGGCGGCCGGCGCCGGCTGTGTCGTCGTATGCAAAAACAAAATCCTTCGGATTTGCAGAGCTCGTGCCGCGGAGACCGGTCCCTGTGCTATCGCTGTCGACGGCGTCCAGTTTCACCACGCGCACAGAATTGGCTGATGTCAGACGAATAGCAGCATTTGTCCCAGACGCCCCATCATTAAGCCATATGCGCATAAAAACATACTTGCCTGGCTCAAAGCGTTTATTCCCTGTTGGTTCTGTGATGAACCAACCTTCATGGGTACCTGCTGAATCAGTTACGAATGTTCCATACGCTCCCGCAATAGAGAGGTCCGGATTTGATGCGCGAATAAAATCACCCGTCTTTGAAACAAAAATACAGTTCCCTGAACCGTTGGAAGTATCCGAATCTGAAGAAATACTAATTTGATTCGCGAAGCGATACGTGGCATCAGCTAATAGCCCGGTCAATCTCGCTCGATAGGCAAATGGAATACGGTTAGAGTTTGTTCCGGTATTCCCCTGAATATACTGCGGAAGGATCGTAGTGATTAATTGGGGACCCGCCAAGGTAATCGCAGTAACCGCCGGTATTGTCCCGCTTGTCCTGTAGTTGTATGTACTTGGATGCGAACCATCCCAGGCATACGGCAAGATCGAGTAGTGGTAGGATGTGGCAGCCCTAAGGCCAGCGATGCTGGCAGAAGTCGTTGCGCCCGATATTATCAGCGCTGCAACCGTTCCGTTGCCAATCGTATCGCCAACCGCATAGCCGGTCGCGTCCATTGGCAAGCCGTTCGGATCGGAACCGATACGCTGAAGTATGATGTAGCCCGTTGCCCCCGCAGCAACCTTCCAGGAAAGATTTATTTGATACGCTGAAACTGCTTTCGCCGTCAACGAATCCGGTTGAGCAGACGGCTCAAGTGAAAGCGTGTAGAATATTGCATCGGACGAATAACCTGTTCCGACGCTGTTGGTCGCATACCCGCGAAAGTGGATCAATGTTCCAACCGGCAGACTGCTTACGGCAACGACGTACACCGCACTCGTAACGGATGTGCTTACTTTGTTATCCGCCGTGGTCGGAATGGCGGAAGAGGACCATACCACGCCTCGTTCGGTGACAGAGTCGTTTCCGGTGGAAATGACCTTAGCTCCCAACGTTGCCGTCATGGATGAGATATTCGCAGAGGTCGGCAGTATCAACATCGGTGCAAAGGAGTTGTGTGCAAAGGATGCCGTGACCGTCCGGTTCTGGGTCATCATCGCTGTCAGTGGATTATCGGTCTCGTGGCCCGTCGGAACATCTCCGGTCCAAGCAACAAAGTGGTAGCTGCTATCCACCGGGTTCGCCGTCAGCTGAACATTTGTTCCATACTGATAGCTCTGATAGTCCGGCAGTTTTGTCACCGTTCCGTTCGTCGCATTTACGATAAGTGAGTAGGCGACGAGGTCGGTCGCGGCAAGAACAATTTCAGTCGTCCCTTTTGATGGATTGACGGTGTTTGCACCGCTTGGCCAAACGCCATCGGCATCGGTTGCCGATGCGACAACTGCTCCGTTGGAGAGAGAGCGCTGCTCGATCCGGCGTATTCCGTAGGGCAACATGTTCGGCAACACGATGCCGAACGCTCCGTTTACACCGTTGACGCTGTTGCCGTAAAATGCCGCGTAGGTGTTGGCAATGGAGTTGTCCGTTCCATCACTTTCCACGAATGAACCCGAGATTGGGCGGCCCGTGCCCGCGGTATCGTCGTACACGAAAGTGAAATCTTTCGGATTTGCAGAACTTGAGCTGCGGAGAGCGGTTCCTGTGCTATCGCTTGCGGCGGGATCCAGTTTTACTACGCATACGGAATCCGCGGCAGTAAGAAGCCGTGCTGCCGTCGTCCCACCTGCACCGTCGTTTAGAGTTATCCGCACAAAAACGTACTTCCCCGGAATGAAGCGTTTATTTCCGGTCGGTTCTGTAATAAACCATCCTTCGTAGGCGCCTGTCCCGTCGGTCGTAAATGTGCCATACGTTCCGGCAGTCGAAAGGCCCGGGCTCGTCGTTCGGACAAAATTGCCTGTCGCAGAGGTAAAAATACAGTTTCCGGCGCCGCTTTGGGAAGCAGCATCAGTTGAAACGACAATCTGATTGTAGAATCGATAAGTGGTGTTTGAGAAGAGCCCGCTTATTCTGACCCGGTATGCGAATGGAATACGGTTAGCGTTTATCGGGTTAATGCCTTCAATGTACTGGGGAAGGATGACCGTTGTCAGTGATTGCGAAAGTGAAACTGAATAGACACTTATGATGAGAAAGAATATTGCGATACGTTTTATCAAGACCATTCTCCTTAGAGACATACGTTACGACATTTCTTCATCGCAATGAACGTCGGCACGTTGAGAC
>CAYYHS010000181.1:0-5771 GCA_964471785.1 uncultured Chitinophagaceae bacterium | reverse complement strand
GAGGGCAACCGGGAACTCAACATAGGGGTCCAGCGGAAAGAATTTGAGAATTGCTTTCAGCAGTTCCGGAACCATGTTACCATCGCTCCGCACCAGACGCTGGGCGATTGACGCCGCGGGGAAATTTCCGTCTGCAATAACCAGTTCGTCGCCGTGTCCCATTTCCATCAGGATTTTCAGGAGTTCCGGGGAGATCATCGACGGTATTCCATTAAGCATAGCTGACTCCTTTCAACGTATGTTCGGGGTAAAACGTGGAATCTTCTTTTTTGTCTCCCCAAGACCACGTCCCGATCTTTTCCGATGGTAACGATGAGGGCGGGAGTATTGTTTGCTTGTCCACTTTGTCTCGGAACTTGCTGTTCCCCAAGTCATGGGTGAATGGAAGTTGATAGCCGCATATCGATCCATCCTTGAGTTAAGTCTGGCACGGGCCTCGGGGCTCTATATAAAGAGAATCGGCCGCACTTTGGGCAAGTATAATTATCAGAATGAGCGGCTGGTTAGGGCACGATCGCATCAAACTTCTGAGTTAAGAATTTCAAACGTCGCGCAAAAATTGCTGCACGGTTTCCGTAAAGCCACTGGGGTTGTCTGCATGGACAATGTGGCCGCCGTCTAGTGTTACGAGTCGGGTATTGGGTCGTCGTGACGCCATTTCCTCGAGATGGGCCTGCGTCGTAAGTCGGCTTTCACGTCCTCGGATTAAAAGGGTAGGACAGCTACTCGCAAGCCAATCAGCCCAGCGGTCGCCGTTGAGTTGAATCTGCGATGCAACCATCTCCTGAGGGTTGAATGCAAGCTGCCAGCCAACCGATGTCTTGCGAATGGAATCCAGGAGGTATGGGAGCAGTCGTTCGCCAATGCGTTCTGTGAGCGCTTCCCGGTTAGGAAAGACGCCTCCCCATGCCAAGGTAAACGAGGTATCGGCCGCATTCACAGCACCAACATCTTCAATGACGAGTGCTCTGACACGTTTAGGATACCGTGCGGCGAACTGGAAGGCGTTTACGCCGCCAAGCGAATTGCCCAACAATACGGCCTGATCAATCTTGAGGCTCTCAAACAGTGCGGTCAGGTCTCCGAGGTAATCTTCACGAGTATAACTCGGTGCGTGGTCAGAGTGACCGTGTCCACGTTGATCCAATGCGATAACGCGCCATTTCGCTGCCAAGGTTGTCGCGAGTCGGGTATATGTAACGGCCTCCATCCAATGAGCATGGAGGGCGATAAGAGCTTGCCTTTCACCGAGTGTATCAACGTATGAAAGTGCTAAGCCAGCGTGATGAAATTGATTTCTTGTCAGGTTCATGATGTTTCTGTTATCGCGGCCTAACGGTCCGGAGCTCCCGCTAAAGAGCAGCGGGACAAGTAAGCTGCGGCGGCGAGCAGCCCGTTCCATGTAATTCATTGCGCGGACGTATCCAATGATCATACCAATTCCGGCGTACTTCCGAGCGGTTAAATCGTCGACGGCCCCTTCCGTCAGCTAGAGCGATTGGTCAGGCCGCCTGTCCCTATCTTTGCTTTTTAAAGTTGAACATTTTGTCAACATACCAATGATCAGAACCTTTTGAAAATAAATAGCCAACACTGTCTTTCATAGGACAATCAAAGTAACCAGAATAATCAGTTGCAACTTCATCATCCATTAAGTATACGGAATCCAAAATATGCGTGACACAATGATAACGCATCGCAAAAACAGCATGAGTGGAATTCTTCGACTTAAGACCCCAATAAAGAATACAAGAATCCAGAAATGCAGGCGAAGAGACTATGTCGCTAAAGAATGGAAGCAATGTAGTTGCCGGCATCTTGCTTCCATGAGACCATAAATAATATTTATCGGCACAACCCGCAACGGTTTCAGGTGAAGATGGATACTCTGGATTTGAAATATTCTGAAACCTTTTATAGAAAATAGTTGAATCATTAATTGCAAAAATTGTAGAGGAGAGATCAATAGAATCAATTTTAGTGTTACGGAAAAGAAGAACCGCTGCCACTCCACCATTTACCTCATTCTCATATCTCATTTCGTTCGTTGTAGAGAATAGTCCAGATTTAAATCTCAGACTGTCTAAACTGACATTTGAAGATATTTTTGCATCATTGGATTTATTGGTAATATCATCGACCTTACTTTTGCGGCAAGAACAAAACAAGAGTGCGAATAGGATAATTAGGAAAATATTGTAGAATCTTATTGACATCAAGTTTGTCCTCTTACAGGCTGCCTAACGGACCGGAGCGACTCGGTTAGAACACTCGCGGCTGTGCACCGTTTTTCATTTTAGGTGAATATAAACTGTGTTTAGTTCATGCTGAATATTCATAGGGGTGGTCAGTGAAAACTCCGCGATGTCGAGCCTGTTCTGAGAATCAACGATAAGCTTCGAAGGCGGTGTGTCGACTGAAAAGATGATCTGTTGCTTCTCCTGATCGACTAGAACAGGAATCGCCTGTCTGAAATCCAACATCACCCCCTTCTTAAATATGATGAGGGCCGGTACCATTTCGTAAATCGCTGACTGTTTGCCGACCTGTGTTATTCCGAATGGCGTGAATCGTGCCACGAGAGCTTTGTTTGTCATTCCCCCGTACGAAATCTTCACGAGAGTCTTTTCCGTCTTGAGTATAGAGGCAACCTTCTCTTCGATCTTTTGCTTTCCTTCTTTTTCGAATTCCACCTTACTGCGATAGGCGTCGTCGTATTTGTATTCACTTTTTGCCAGATCGAGGTACCTCTTGAGTTCATCATCTTTGAGTGACACTGATTGTTTGAGCAAGTCAGTAAGATAGGCGGTTGGTTGGAATATTTGGTCCTTCCAGCGAGGCATGGTATAATCAAGCAGCAACGCCTGGCAGGCGCCCAGATCGTAAAGCTTAAAGCGGAGCGGTCCGGAACCGAACTTGTTTCCGAAACGGTCATCGTTAACGGCGACAATGTTCACCATATTGTCCATCGCATCTCGGAATCGTTTTGAAAGAACTCCCCGATAGCCGTTGAACCCCTGCTCGAAGTACATTTCCTTCGTTGGCGTGACGCCTTCGCCAATTTCCATGAACTTGTACTCAACATATTTTGCAAGTCCTTCCGCATACTCATTCAGATTCTCGTATTCCACGAAGCTGCTGTCAAGCAGTGACTGCCGATAGCTCCGCACAGCCACAAATTCTTTGATTTTCTCAAGCCGAGCTTCCGGGTCGTGTGCAAAAAGTGCATCCCTCAGAATATTTCCTTCCATGACGTACAGGGCATTGTTTTCCGGATCAAGAAGCGGGTAATGCGCGACGGCGGTTTCATCTGCTCCTTTGTCGGGTGCCTTTTCGTTCTGGTAGACATGAAAAGCTTCATGAAGAATGACTTGCAGCTTGAAGTAAGGATCAGGTATGAATTCCCAATGTTGCAGCCAACCGCTTGCGAATTCTTTGGGCCTCCCAAGCATATCCTGCAACTGATTGCGTAAGGTGGAAAAGGGATCGGCGACAACAAGAACGCGAATGCCATCAACATCTGTTGAAGTATTTTGGTCATCGTACGGAACGAACGTGGTATCATTTCGAACATAGATCGTATCATCGCCGAGCGGATTAAAACCTGTGTAAGGAAAGAATCCTTTCGGTTTATGTGGATAGTTGATAAGTAGTTCTTGGACGTTTGGACGATAAAAGAGGACAGGAGTTTTCTGAAAATCCCATCCAGGGAAGAGTTTATCACTAAGGATATTTGTAATATTGCGGCACTCTTTTAATGAGACCAGCAACAATGGGTCGATTCTTAGCCGGCTCGAAACCTGAGAGTGCGCAAGATTTGAGAAAATGAGTGTGGCTATGAAAATAATCGAGAGCAACAGATTGTTCTTCTTCATTTTATTGTTCTCCTCGTTGCAATGACTGCAATAGCTAGTTGTGTCAATTGGACGGACGGGGACGGTTGGTTGTTCCGTTCAATCTGACAGATCCAGAAAAACAATCTCTCAACTACTTTAGCTACGACATTGGCGATTTGCATGTTCTAACTAGAACTAGAATGTGTAGACTTCTGAACTGCTCTGCAGGATAAAGACTGACGCAGCGATTCTGTAATTAGACCGTTCCGTGCAGGGAATTGTTCATTAGAGAGTGAATACCGGCACGATGCAGTCATCGTGCAAGGGAAATGCAAGAGCGGAGCCCCTCGTCGCGTGTGTGTTAGCGTTAATGTAATTTCTTCTTCGCCTAAACGCAAGATCAAAGGAAGCCCGGCAACAACAAAGTCGAGACGGAGAGAAAATTGTGAGGCTTATTTTAGCAATAGCATCTTCTTCACCTGCAATTTCCCGGTAAGCTCCAATCGCGAAAAACATATTCCGCTCGCACGGCTCGATGCGCGAAACTGCACCTGATGACATGTTTCAGTTTTTCTTGCTGTGCAAGGTGAAAGGCGCGATGTCATTGAACTTTACGATTATCTTGGGCGAGTGAACTGATTCGACATCGATACCGATGTAATTGTCATATTTGTAGTATAAACATTCAACGATTGTCCCAGAAAAAGATACCGTCTCCCCGATGGAAAGTCGAGTAACTTGTTCATAAGTTTTCGTTCCCTTCTCAAGATAGAGTGTTATTCTCATTCCCAACGTCCCGTTGGGAACGAGGGTCCAATGGGGGGGATATTCGGATATGAGAGGCGTGTGTTCCGACGTATTGTGAGCTCAACGAGATTCTCCGCCAAAGGCGGATGCGCCTCCGGAGCAGAACTCGTATCAAAAGCTTGTAAATCGTGTTCGCAATCGAATTTCGTTTGGAATCGCTAAAAATCGTGGTGATTTTCGGGAACCGCTTTACCAACCTGTTAGCAATCTATTCCCAAAAACTAACACAGAGTGATCATAGAGAACTGCTGCTTGAGTGTCAAGCCTACCGCTATGTGGATCAAGACTCACTGCTTTGAGTTCAGGTGAGTTGTTGGGATCCTGATTCCTGAAAAATTTTCGTAATATGTGGAGCAACGACCGCATGAACCCCAATAACGACATCATCAAAAACAGTTTTTCGGACTTTGATAATACTAAAGAGCCCTTCTGCAGCCGTCTCTCCGCGAATCTTCGAGATGGCTTCCACGAGAAGAAAGGATCTCGGCGGCGCTTTGAGAACTCCTAACGTGTTCAGTATAACAATAAAAAAAAGCCCTCAACACTGGGCCGTTACCGATTCTCTACCGATCTGCGCTGTCCGACGTACGATGGCGCCACGACTCAGTCACACTCGCACAGCTAACGCCCACCCATCCCATTGCCGCCTGAACTCCTTTCTCCTGACGGCACACGACCAGTATAAGAGTGTGACACGGCCCAGTTTCCGGGGTCTGGTCGTAGCTTGGCCTTTTTCCTCGTTCTTGAGGAGGAAATATAGCGTGTTGAATTCTCTTTCGCAGGGAAGGGCGTTGACTGTAAAGGCAATATTGACTACTTTTTGTCCGCCATCAAATGCTGCGGTGCGCTTGCATGGGAGACCTCACCTTTACACCTATTTATCAACCCAACGGAGAATAATCACATGAACCTTCAGAACAAGACCGCCGTTGTCACCGGCGGCGCAATGGGGATCGGACTGGCGACTGCTCGCCGCCTTGCGGCGGAGGGATGCATTGTGACGCTCTGGGATCTAAACGAGAAAGCGCTTAACGAAGCGCAGAAAGAACTCGCGTCTCACGGGACCGTGTATGTCCATCGGTGCGATGTCACCGATAAGAACCTCGTCTATCAGCTCGCGAAGAAAGC
>CAYYHS010000180.1:0-5787 GCA_964471785.1 uncultured Chitinophagaceae bacterium | reverse complement strand
AGGCCCTCGGCGTTCTTTCGCTTGCCGAAGTTGATACGATTTGGAGAGAAAGCGGCCGTCCTCAAAGAAGGTTGGTTGGGGTGGGCATTATTCCGGGGGACAAGTATCTCGTGGCTCGCGACGGACCGGACAACAGCAGCCCCGTGGATCCCGACGCCCGCATTCTGGAATTTCAGTACGTCCATGAAAATCAAACCGTGCGGAGAGATTCTTTTCTCACTCCGCTTGGCGATTTGCAGACCGGCATTGGGAGTTCGACGACGTCGTTAAATCATCCGACTGGCCTGGCGACATTTCCGGGGAAATCAGATTTTGTCGTTATTCAGAAATCGGAGGGGGTACAGTACGATGCCTTGTGGATGGTCTATTCGAAGACTACCGATTTCAACGGATGGCTGCCGAAGTTTGATCCTACGGCGGGTCAGGGGGGGATCGACTTCATTCTTCCGAACCGCTTTTTAGACGCAGAAGGAGTTGCCATCGATCCGTTTCGTTCCGACGTGTTCATCGTCGATACGCAGCAGGACAGCGTGGCGAGATTCAATTCACGGGGGTTCTTCCAAGGTTCATCGTTCGGGGCGAAGTCGTTCCGGATCAGCCTCAATCATCCGCGCGGTATTGCCGTCGCACAGAGCGTCCTTTATGTTTGCGATACAGAGAACGACCGGATTGTCATCTACAGCTTATCGACCAGCTTCTGAGTCTTTGTTTACCCCTGGTGATTTCTTCCACGATGTGTATCGTTCCATTTCAAAAAGATTGTCAATCGTAGCATAATAATTCCCTCCCATCCTCGCTATCGGCTTCAACAATTTCTGATCGATCACCCCGCCCGACATTAATTCGTCCCTGACATGGTACTGGCGTATCTCGCCTATGATGAGATCCACCCCCTCTTCTTCGAGCGCGATATGTTTGTGCAACGTGCACTCGATATTCACCGGCGATTCCGCGATTCTTGGAACCGCTATCCGAACAGAAGGGAGGAGGGTTAATCCCAACTGATCCATTTTTGATATTTCCGGCGGGAAATCGGCGGAAGAAAGATGCATCGAAATCACAAGCGATTCGTTGACAATGTTGACGACGAATTCTCTCCGGAGCAAGATATTCTCGGTCGTATGCTTCATGGCGCCTTTTTTCCTTCCCGCGGAAAAGATGATGAGCGGAGGGGAGGATGTGATAGCGTTAAAGAAGCTATATGGCGCGGCGTTCACGACGTGGTGCGCGCTTAAAGAGGTCACCAACGCAATCGGTCGCGGCACCACCGCACTAACGAGAAGGGCGTACGCCTCTTTTGATGCGAGGGCTGCTGGGTCAATGATCATGGACGTGGTCCTTAAGGAATGAAACGAATTCATGCGTTGTCTTTGCCACTGGATGATGGCCGAAGAATCTTGAAAGCCTCGACGCCGTGGGGATTCGCACGCTCGCCCTTCGCATGGTAGCTCCGATGTCGGACTTCTCCAGCAGCAAAGTAGTCGGCTCATCGGCAATACATTTGCCGTGGTTCAAGATCATCGTTCGCTCACAATGTGAAAGCGCAAACGTGAGATCATGTGAAATGAGAAGATACCCCTTGCCGCGCTTCCTTATGATGTTGAGCACGCTCGAGAGAATGGCCTTTTCCGGTTTACTTAACCCGGATGTCGGCTCATCAAGGATGAGAAACGGCGTATCCATTGCGACGGCGGAGGCGAGGGAAAGCAACTTCCGACGCGATGCATGCAGGTCGTACGGATGGAGATCGGCGAAATCTGTTAGGGAGAATATATTCATGGCATCGGAGACCAACTCCTCGACATTGGGCCTGGACAAATTTCCTGGTCCAAAAGCGATTTCTCTTTTGACCGTCGCCAGAAACATCTGATACTCGGCTTTCTGAGGCGAGACGGCGATGTGGGTTGCCATTTCGTGGAGGGGCGTTAAGTGAGCCTCCCGGCCTGCCACGAGAATTGATCCGCTCTGGGGCTTTAAGAGGCCCATTAACAATTTGACTAACGTCGTTTTACCGGCGCCGTTTGCTCCGGTCACCAAGGTCGTCGACGACTCGTTAAACGATGCGGAGAGCCCATCGAACATAGGGACGGATTGATCGTACTTGAATGAAACTTGTTCTAAACGGATGTACGGTATTCCTTCAGCCATCGGACAGTTTGTCTAAGTGAAGTGCTTACGAAAGGGCGCTCCAAGAGTAACTGGGCATTCACCCATTCGGGGAGATCAAGATTCGATAGATCGAGGTGCGAATTCAGCATCTTCGTCAGGGATCCCAGGTAACGCTGAGCACCTTTCTCGAGAAAAAGAAAACGATCTCCGACGCTGTATGTGAGATCGACTTGCTCTTCCGTTATGATAATTGATGCCGACTTCTTCCACTCCCCGATTGCCGTCGCGAGCAGCCGAACATTTTTTGTGTCGAGCGCTTGCGTCGGTTCGTCGAGTATAAATACTCTGGGATGTTTAGCGGCTTCAGCGGCGATTGCAAGAAGCTGCGTTTCTCCCCCGGATAACGATTTCGGATGACGCGTCCGAAGATGGTGCATTGCAAACAATGAGAGCTGCTCTTCAATTCGCTCCTGTATGACCGCCTGCGGGACTCCGAATTGCTCGAGAGAGAAAGCGATCTCTTCTTCCACAGTCTCGGCAATGCCGGACAATTGGATTGCCGTATCCTGGAAGACAAACCCGATGCCCGCCGTATTGCTGAGGCCTGGAGACTCAGTGCGTTCGATCGAGCCAAACGGTGTGCTGCCGGGAAAATGTTTATCAAGCAGCCCTGCGACAGCATAGGCAAAGGTTGTTTTCCCGGCTTCTGAGGAGCCGACGACAGAGAGGACTTCTCCTGTCTGAACCTCCAATGAAACTCCTTCGAGGGCACATCGGGGGGAATTCTTGTATCGAAATGAGTAATCTCTCAGCTTGATCATCTTCACATCACCCGTGAGAAGATAACGATACACGATAGAACGAAGAGCCCAGAGACGAGGAGCTTGTCAACTCGCGCTAACGGGAGTGTATGGAGGTATGTCTTCGGCCCGCCGGTTTCGATCCCCTTGAATTCAATGGCCATGCTCCGGTCCAGGCCCTGAGAAATCGCTATCAATAATACCGGAGACAACATGGGGAAGATATTTTTCCAGCGCTTCAGGGGGTTCTGTTCAAACCGGAGCCCGCGAAGCTGTTGGGCGATGCGGACATTTTCAAGAATAGCCTTCAGGAGAATGACCATCTCGAGTGAAAAGAGAAACAAGTAATGGAGGCGAGCCGGCAGATTGATGGTGCGTAGGGCGAGCGACATTCTTCCTGCGGGGATTGAATAGACAAGAATTAACAGCGGTGTCACGAGCAGGATAAAACGAAGCGCATAATCAATGCCTTCCTGCGTTGTCGTTCCGAAGAAACGGTTTACGATCACGAGCAAGCAAGACACCGGAAGTATATAGAGGAGGACCTTCTTCCAGAACTTAGTTTTATTCTCAATGAGAAGACTTATGGCTAGAATCACGGCGCACATGGCAAGTTGAACCGGGCGCCTCCCTGCGACAGCGACGATGAATGAAAAGAGGGCAAAAGAAAGAACGGTGAAAGGATGGATTGAACGCCGCACCGGTTACCTCTCCCTCAACTGAGGCAGCCTGTTGCGAAGGGAAGCAGGCAACTGCTTGATCATGAGAAACACCAAAATGTAAGAGCAACATTTATCGATCGGATCGGCGGCCAGCCCCTGAAGGAATACGCTGTTGAGAATGTTATTTCCCATCGACCGAAAGTAGAGGACGAGGAAATCCGTTCCCCCCATTGTTAACCCGCCGAACACAAAGGCGGCGATTGGTGCCGACACGATCGCGCTTATAACCCCCTGGAGCAGTCCGAAGAGTGCGGCCTTGATCAATGTTGAAAACCCTCCCCTCGACGCAACAAACCCCGAGAAGAAGCCGACCACCATCGCTACAGGTGCAAAGAAAAGCATGGGCGGATTGAGAAGAATTCCAGCGGCCACATTCGATAAGAAGCCGCAGACGAGCCCGGCGTACGGTCCACAGGATACGCCGATGAAAATAGTTCCTACGGAATCGAGATAAAGCGGTATTTTCAACAGGGCAGTGATTTCCCCCATGATGAGGTTGATTCCGATCCCCACAGCGATCAGCGGGAGGGCTGCTCCGGTCGTTTGCTTGAGAAACTGCTCTTTGGCGGTGAGTTTGGGCATGGAATCTAAGATAGAAAAAAAGAGAAGAGATTAAAAGGAGAAGTTTTTGTATATTCTCATGGCCGCGATAGAGCGTATGAAATTCCTCTCCGGTTTCCCTGAAATGAACGATCAGACTATCCACAGCTATTCCGCCCTGGTTCCAACTCACGAATTTCGCTACCTATACCTATGAAGTTATCGTGCTATGAAAAAGAACCTTACCTACAACGACGTCCCGCACATTACCTCCGTGCAGGATATGTTAGTGAAATCAGCAGCCCGATACGGAAACAAGATTGCGCTCGAAGACCTTAAAGACACTCCGATATCGAAGCTTACCTACCAGTTGTTGCTCAAAACAGTTTTGAAGTTTGGCGTAGCGCTCCGTACTCTGGGCTTGCCCGAGCGGAGCCACGTTGCCGTTATTGGAGAGAACCGTGTTCAATGGGGAGTGTCGTACTTGACCGCACTGTGTTTCAACTACGTCATCGTGCCAATCGACCGGAACCTGCCTATCAACGAAGTGCTCAATGTCATTCATGAGTCCGACGTCTCAACGATAGTCTTCTCGGAGCAGTTCGAACCGCTCTTTCGGGAAAGAAGGGCATCGCTCAAAAAATTGAAACATTACGTGAGCATGGACCTGCTCTCATCAAAGGATGGCTTTTTCTCGATGAGGGAGCTGATCGATTCGAATACCGGGTGCCGCCTTGAGGACTTGCCGACGATAAATGTGGAGGAGGTGGCAGAAATCATTTTCACCTCGGGATCGCTGGGCCGGGCAAAAGGAGTTATGCTCAGCCAGAAGAATCTCGCTTCGAACCTCGTCGCGATGGTGAGGATGTTCGCCATTTATCCGGAGGACAGATTTCTCTCCGTTCTCCCGATGCACCACACGTACGAGTGTACGTGCGGATTTCTTTGTCCGCTCTTCAGCGGCGCCTCAGCTCACTATGCACGCTCGTTGAAGACAGTGGTCGAAGACCTGCAGGCCGTGAAGGCAACGATGCTCCTTGGCGTTCCGCTCCTCTTCGACAAGATGTTCAAGCGAATATACAAAGCTATTCATGAGAAGAAAATTACCTCGACCATGATAGGTCCGCTCATCAAAATTGGCGACTTCGCTGATCGTGTGGGGTGGCGGGGATTTAGGAAAATTGTTTTCAAGGAAGTCCACGATCGATTCGGCGGTTCTATTCGCTGCTTTTTCGCGGGGGGCGCTGCCCAGGATCCGGTCGTGGCGAAAGGCATGCGCGAATTCGGGTTTAATTTCGTGCAGGGGTACGGGCTCACTGAGACATCTCCCTTACTCGCTCTGAACCGCATTGATGCCTTCAAGGACGACGCGGCTGGAATGCCTATCCCTTCGGTTGAACTCACGATTGATCGGCCGGATGCCGACGGAGTTGGAGAAGTGTGGGCAAAAGGACCGAACGTCATGATCGGATACTACAAAAACGATTCGGGAACTGAGAATGCGTTTGAAGATGGATGGTTTAAAACGGGAGATCTCGGGAAGATCGACGAAGACGGCTTTCTTCATATTTGCGGAAGAAAGAAAAATGTCATCATCTCGAAAAGCGGAAAGAAAG
>CAYYHS010000179.1:0-5787 GCA_964471785.1 uncultured Chitinophagaceae bacterium | reverse complement strand
GCAATACGTTCGAGAACTTTAGCTACTCGAACAAACGAGAGTATGTTGAATGGATCACTGAAGCTAAGACAGAAGCAACAAGAACCAAGCGTCTTGGAACCGCAATCGAATGGATGGCTGAAGGGAAAATCAGGAATTGGAAATACTCCAGGATCTGATGTTCGTACTAACGCGCGGAAAGAAAAATAAAACGGCATTCCAGCCTCGCTCTGCAGGTTCAATGACAACCGATACGCACGAAACATCCTGCTAACGGAATTTGCCATGTTTCCGCGAAGAACACATTACCTGATTAATGATGAAGGATGGAAGGCTATTGCCGATTACGTTGTTAAATGGATTTGGAGAACTCACAAAGGATTTTTAGTCCGGAACCTGCTTTCCCACGGCCGGTGTTGGGTTCATTATTTGCTGGATTCCTAAGATCAGAATTCGAACGTGAGTATGTCAATGCATTTCTTCAATAGTGAGGAGGTCTACCATGGCGAACTTCAAGCTTTTCGTTAATGGCAAAGTGAAAAATGTTGATGTGGAACCCGGCACACCTCTGCTGTGGGTTTTGAGGGATACGCTTAATCTCACCGGCACCAAGTTCGGCTGCGGGGAAGGTTTTTGCGGATGTTGCACGGTCATTCTCGATGGGGACGCGACGAAATCATGCGGCGTTCCGGTAGAAACAGCGGTAGGAAAAAAGATCACCACAATCGAGGGGCTTTCGACGGATCGAAGCCATCCTGTCCAACGCGCCTGGATTGCTGAGGAAGTTCCTCAATGCGGGTATTGCCAATCGGGACAAGTGATGACCGCCGCGGCGCTCGTAGAAAAAAATGAGCGGCCTTCCGATGCCGAGATCGATGCAGCAATGTCCGGCGTTCTTTGCCGTTGCGGTACTTATCAGCGGATTAGACATGCGATCCATCATGCGGTGGAGCTGAAAGGAGGGACGCAATGACGACTTCATTAACGATCGGACGCCGACAATTTATTCAAGTCGTTTCCCTGGCAGGTGCCGGATTGGCGATCGGGTTCAGGATCCCGGAGGCGGAGAATGAGGACGAACTCTTTGCGGAGTCCGTCGGTACGTTCGCGCCCAATGCGTGGCTGCGGATTTATCGGTCAGGAGACATCGTTGTTGTGATCTCCAAATCTGAAATGGGCCAGGGGATCAGCACAGGAATGCCGATGATTCTCGCCGAGGAGCTGGAGGCGGACTGGACGAAAGTGCGGTTTGAACGCGCCGCTGCCGACGACAAGTTTGGAAACATGAGCACCGGCGGGAGCTCGACGACTCGCTCGATGTGGAAGCCGCTTCGGCAGGCTGGAGCCGCCGCGCGCGAAATGCTTATTACCGCGGCCTCCCAGAAATGGAACGTTCCAAGAGAATCTTGCCGTGCGGAACACGGGTCGGTCGTTCACTCCACCTCCGGAAGAAAGCTCAGCTACGGCGAGCTTGTGGATGCTGCCGCAAAACTTAAAGTCCCGGAGAATGCACCGCTCAAAGACGAAAAGGAATTTCGAATACTCGGAAAACGCAATCATCGGCTCGACACTCCAGAAAAAGTCGACGGGAGCGCGACGTTCGGAATGGATGTGAGGGTGGAAGGGATGCTCTATGCCGTCGTTGCCCGATCGCCTGTCTTCGGCGGAAAAGTAAAAAGTTTCGACGCGACAAAGGCGAAAGGGATGCCCGGCGTTCGCCATGTTGTGCAAATTGATGAGGGAATAGCGGTTGTCGCAAATAATACATGGAATGCCATCCAGGGGAGAAGAGCGCTGCAGGTGACCTGGGATGAGGGCCCCAGTGTGGGAATGAGCAGCGCGGGCATTCGATCTATGTTCGAGGAATACTCTTCCAAGCCCGGCGCGGTTGTGGAAGAGAAAGGAGACATCGGGCTTCTCGAGAAGTCCGGCAAGAAAATCGATGCGGTGTACGAGCTTCCATACTTGGCGCATGCCACGATGGAACCGATGAACAGCACAGCCGATGTTAAAGGGGATCGATGCGAGATATGGGCGCCGACGCAGAATCCCCAATGGGCGCAGCGAGCTGCGGCCGAGGCGCTCGGATTTAAGCAAGATCAAGTTACGGTCCACACGACCTTTCTCGGCGGGGGATTCGGCCGGCGCTTTGACCCCGACTTCGTGATGGAATCGGTCCGCGCTTCAAAGGTCACGGGCGTTCCTGTAAAAGTTGTCTGGACGCGAGACGACGATATGCAGCATGATTGGTATCGGCCAGCCAGCCTTCACCAACTGAGTGCGGCGTTGAACGATAAAGGCGGTATTATTGCGTTCAAAAATAAAATGACCGGACCGTCGATCAGCGGCCAGCGTTGGCCGGAACGAGTGAAGGATGGACTGGATCGCAGCGCAATGGAGGGGGGAGTTAATCTTGAGTACGATGTACCCAATTTCCGTGCAGAGTACGTTATGGCAAACACAGGCGTGCCGATCGGGTATTGGAGATCCGTCTATGCATCGCAGGGCGTGTTCGTACTTGAAACCTTCATTGATGAACTTGCCTACGCGGCGGGCAAGGACCCGTACGAATTCCGCCGGCAAAACTTAAAAAAGGATTCGCGGCTAAAACCGGTTCTTGAACTGGCGGCCGAAAAAGCGGGATGGGGATCTCCTCCGCCAAAAGGGAAATTCCGCGGCATTGCATGTGCCCCGCCTGCATTCTTTGGTACTTATGTGGCGTATGTTGCCGAAATTTCTGTTGAAGGAAACTCGATCCGCGTTCATCGCGTTGTCGCCGCGGTCGACTGCGGCTTTCGAGTCAATCCGGATTCGGTGGAGGCCCAGATCGAGGGTGCCGTGGCGTTCGGGCTGACGGCTGCGCTCAAAGGAGAAATCACAATCGAGAAAGGTCGGGTTGTGCAAGGTAACTTTGACGACTACATGCTCTTGTCGATTGATGAGATGCCTAAAGTTGAAGTTCACATCCTTGCGAGCAATGAGCTTTTGGGAGGGATGGGAGAGCCTGGCGTGCCTCCACTTGCTCCAGTCATTGCCAATGCTGTCTACTCAGCCACCGGCAAACGGCTGAGAAAACTGCCGCTCAAATTGATATAGAAAAGCCAGGGGGTAAACCTTTCGGGGGAAATCATGCTATGACTAAATTGCAATGGTCATGGCATGACTGCGCTGCGTCATTCGCCGGCCACTTTCATTCCCTTCCTTGCAAATTTCTCACGGATTCGCTACTATATCGTGCAGAGTGAGCACATCGCAGAGAAGTCCGTCGGGTTATTCTAATAGTACCTCAATTTCACCCTTCTCATGATCACCAAAATCTCTTTCGTGTTGGATGGGAAAGTCGAGACAATAGATTTCAGCGGGAATATGTCTCTCTCACCAACCACGACCGTTCTGGAATATCTTCGCCTGTTGCCGAATCACAAGGGAGTGAAAGAAGGATGCGCGGAAGGAGATTGCGGCGCATGCACTGTTGTCCTTGGGGAACTCGGGCAGGACAATTCCATCCGTTATACGGCTGTCGATTCCTGCCTCATCTTTCTACCTAAGCTCCACCGAAAGCAGTTGGTAACTGTTGAAAACTTAAAAGATCCATCCGATGAATTGCATCCGGTGCAGATCGCTTTGGCGCAAACCGGAGGCAGCCAATGTGGCTTCTGCACGCCCGGATTTGTAATGTCGCTTTTTTCGCTCTATAAAAATGCCGATCACCCCGGCCGGCCTGAGATCGATGACGCATTAACGGGGAATCTCTGTCGATGCACCGGCTATCGGCCAATTATAGAGGCGGCTTCCAGAGCATGCGTCGGAAAGGGAATTGATCACTTCAACCGCGATGAGCCGGGGATTGTGAAGTTATTGAACTCGATTCCGGCGGGCTCACTCGGTTTCGAGACAGGTCGGCAAAGATATTTCAAGCCCTCAACTCTTCAGGAAGCGTTGTCTCTCATGGCGTCGTTCCCGAACGCAACCGTATTGTGCGGCGGAACCGACGTGGCCCTCCGGGTGACCAAACGACATGAGCTCATTGGAGAGATCGTCGACCTCTCCGACGTCGGAGAAATCAAACAAATCGCAAAGACCGCCAACAATCTCGTCATCGGTGCAGGAGTCACTCTTAACGACGCCATGCCGTTTCTCGAAAAGGACTTTCCGGCGTTGAATGCCATGCTTAATGTTTTTGCATCACGGCAAATACGCAATGTGGCAACATTTGGCGGAAACCTGGGAACAGCTTCGCCGATAGGAGATACTCTTCCGGTCCTCATGGCCTATGGCGCTGCGGTTACCCTGGCGCACAGAGGGGGAACGCGCGAGGTTCCTCTCGACAACTATTTTGTCGGTTACCGGAAAACGGCAAGGCGTCCGGATGAACTGATTACCTCCATCTCAATCCCGAACGTTAGGAAGGGATCACTTATCCGATCCTATAAAGTGTCCAAAAGAAAGGACCTGGACATCTCAACACTCAGCGGCGGTTTCAAGTTAGTCCTCAACGAAGATTGCATCGTTAAGGATCTCGTCTTGGCATATGGCGGCATGGCTGCCATCACGAAGCGTGCATTTGCCGCCGAGAGGTTTCTTATTGGGAAAAAGTGGACAAGAGAAGCGGTGGAGCGCGCAATGCCATTGATAGACAATGACTTCACGCCTATTGCGGATGCGAGAAGCAGTGCTGAGTTCCGAAGAGTTGCGGCGAGAAACCTGTTGCTTAAGTTCTGGTGGGAGAGCGCACAATGACGAGAAGTATGCAGCGTCCGTGGCATCGACGGATTTAATATTCTTTCAGGCGGCATCGATTGAACCGGTTTACCAAATTCTTTCAATCTCAGCCTAAATCTTGACCTTAAACTTAACCTCGATCTTCGATTACCTGTGAATCACGAGTCGGCGTCAAAACATGTTTCTGGCGAAGCAGTCTACATCGACGACATCCTCGTCAATGAGCTGCTTCTCGTCGGACGTGTTGTGTACAGCCCTCATCCTCACGCACAGATCGTCTCGTTCGATCTGAGCGAGGCAAGGAGGGTCCCCGGGGTTCATGCCGTTCTCTGTCATGGGGACATCCGGGGGAAGAATCAAATGGGACCGGTCGTCAAAGATGAACCGTGCCTGGCTGGCGATGAAGTGTCTTGCATCGGGCAGGCTGTTTTTCTCATCGCGGCAGAGACGGATTCTCAATGTCGTGAGGCCGAACAAAAAATCATAATCGAGTATCGACCCCTTGAGCCTATCCTAACAATCGAAAAGGCGATTGAGAAGAACAGTCTCCTTGGTCCTCCGAGAACCATGCTCAGAGGTGATCCCGATGCGGCGCTCAAGTCGTCGCCACATGTCATCAAAGGCGAACTCCGGACAGGCGCACAAGAACATTGGTATCTTGAGACTCAGATTTGCCTTTGCATCCCCGGTGAGGGGAATGAGATCACTCTCTTTAGCTCCACCCAGCATCCCTCCGAAACTCAAATACTTGCCGCCGAAGTTTTGGGAGTTCATCGCAATGAAATTGTTGTCGAAGTGCGGAGGATGGGGGGAGCTTTTGGCGGCAAAGAGACTCAGGGAAATCATGCCGCATGCTGGGCGGCGTTGTTATGTCAAGCGACTCATCGGCCGGTCAAGGTAAGACTCTTCCGGGATGATGACCAGAAAATTACAGGAAAGCGGCATCGCTTTCTCTCCCGGTACGAGGCAGGCTTCGATGACGAAGGAATTCTCAATGCTCTGAAGTTCGAATTGAACAGCGATGGGGGATGTACGACCGATCTTTCGTTTGCAATCCTCGAACGGGCAATGCTCCATTCCGATAAT
>CAYYHS010000178.1:0-5859 GCA_964471785.1 uncultured Chitinophagaceae bacterium | reverse complement strand
CGGTGATGCGCACTTTCTGCATCATCTGGCGGACGATCACTTCGATATGCTTATCATTGATCTTCACGCCCTGCATACGGTACACTTCCTGGATCTCGTTCACGAGATATTCCTGCACGGCGCCCGTTCCCTTGATGCGAAGAATGTCGTGAGGATCAATGGCTCCGTCCGAAATTCTTTCGCCCGCCCGGATCACGTCGTTCTCCTGAACAAGAACGTGTTTTCCGTGCGGAATGAGATACGTTTTGCTGTCCTGCTTGTCGTGGCTTTCAACAATCACTTCGCGCGATCCGCGTTTCTGTCCTCCGAACCGCACGATGCCGTCGATTTCCGAAACGATTGCCGGATCGGCAGGAGACCGCGCCTCGAACAGTTCCGTCACTCTCGGCAGACCGCCTGTGATGTCGCGGGTCTTACCGCTGTCGCGGGGGATCTTCACGAGCACCGTTCCTGCGCCGATCTCTTCCCCGTCATCAACCATCATGTGAGCGCGCGTCGGAATAATATAGTTTGCAATCTTCGCTCCAGCTTTGTTGGCAACGAGAAGCGACGGGCTCAGCGTGCGGTCGCGGGAATCTATGACCACCTTCTGGATGTGGCCGGTCTGTTCATCCGGTTCTTCCCGGTACGTCACGTCTTCCTTCAGGTCCTGATATTTCACGACGCCCGCGTGCTCAGAAATAATCACGGCGTTGTACGGATCCCATTCGTAAATCAACTCGCCTTTGGAAACTTTCGAGCCGTCTTTCATCTGGAGGATTGCGCCGTACGGAATATCGTATTTCGTAAGGATGCGGTTGTCATCGTCGAGAACATTCACAACGCCGCTGCGGCCCAGTGAAAGAATTTTCGAGCCTTCTTCGGTCTTAACCGTGATCGACTTCAAGCCGTCATACTTAATATGACCGTCGAACTTCGAAATGATCTGCGATTGCGCTGCGATCAAGCTCGCCGTTCCGCCGGTATGGAATGTGCGAAGAGTCAGCTGCGTTCCAGGTTCGCCGATCGACTGCGCTGCAACCGTTCCGACCGTCTCGCCGACTTCCACAAGTTTTGCAGTCGTCAGATTGCGTCCGTAACACTTCGCGCACACACCGCGTTTTGCTTCGCACGTGAGCACGGACCGGATTTCGACCTGCTCGATGGAGGTTTCCGAAATCGCCTGCGCGATATCCTCGTCGATGACATTGCCTTGCTTCACGATGACTTTTTGCGCCAGCGGATCAATCACGTCATGGACCGTCACCCGTCCGAGAATTCTCTCGGAGAGCGGCTCCTTAACATCTTCTCCTTCTTTCAACGCGCCGGTGAGCACCCCCCGGATAGCACCGCAGTCTTCTATAGAGACGATAGCATCTTGCGCAACGTCGACCAGCCTGCGGGTAAGGTACCCGGCGTCGGCGGTTTTCAATGCAGTATCAGCCAATCCTTTACGCGCTCCGTGCGTGGAGATAAAGTACTCGAGAATCGAAAGCCCTTCGCGGAAGTTCGCAATAATCGGATTTTCAATCAACTCGCCGGTAGCGCCGGAGAGAGACTTCTGCGGCTTTGCCATCAAACCGCGCATTCCAGCCAGCTGACGCACCTGTTCTTTGGAGCCGCGCGCGCCGGAGTCGATCATCATATAGAGAGAATTGAATCCTTCGCGCGAGTGCTGGAGTGATTCAAACAGTTTCTCAGCCACGCGGCTTGTAGTGCGCGTCCAGATATCGATCACCTTGTTGTATCGCTCTCCGTTCGTAATGAATCCGTTCTGGTACTGGCGCTCGACAGAGTCGACATCCTTCAGCGACTTGTTGATCATTTCTTCTTTTTCTTTGGGGATCGCGACGTCGGCGACGCTGACGGACAACCCACCCTTGGTCGCATAGGTGAAGCCGAGAGTCTTCAGCTCGTCGAGGAACTGCGCCGTGCGAAGGTTGCCGCACTTGCGGAATGCCGTTGCAATGATCTGGACTAACCGTTTCTTGTTGAGGAGCTCGTTGACAAACCCAATCTCTACTGGAATAATTTTGTTGAAGAGAACGCGCCCGGTCGTCGTTTCGATGATCTTCTTCTCGATCCGGACTTTGATGCGGGCATGAAGCGAGATTTTTCCCTCGTTGTAGGCAATAACAACTTCTTCCGGCGAGGAGAAAATCTTTCCTTCACCCGGATCTCCTGCGCGCGACTTCGTCAGATAGTAGCAGCCGAGAACCTGGTCCTGCGTGGGCGTAACGATTGGAGCCCCGCTCGCGGGAGACAAGATATTGTGGCTGGAGAGCATGAGAATGCGAGCTTCGAGTTGTGCGTCGTACGACAGGGGCACGTGCACCGCCATCTGGTCGCCGTCGAAGTCTGCGTTGAACGCCGTGCAGACCATCGGGTGAATGCGCAATGCTTTTCCTTCGACAAGCACCGGCTGAAACGCCTGGATACCGAGTCTATGCAGCGTCGGTGCTCGATTCAGCAGAACCGGATGTCCGTCAATGATGTTTTCAAGGATCTCCCAGATTTCCTGACCTTTGCGATCGACCATCTTTTTTGCGCTCTTCACCGTCTTCGCCATCCCACGCTCAATAAGCTTGCGGATAATGAACGGCTTGAATAACTCTACGGCCATATCTTTCGGAAGGCCGCATTGGTGCAGCATCAATTCCGGTCCAACGACAATAACCGATCGTCCCGAATAGTCAACACGTTTGCCGAGAAGATTCTGGCGGAAGCGTCCTTGTTTTCCCTTCAACATATCGGAGAGGGATTTCAAAGCACGGTTGTTGTCGCTGCGAACCGCATTCACGCGGCGCGAGTTGTCGAACAATGAGTCGACTGCTTCCTGAAGCATTCTCTTTTCGTTGCGCAGGATGACTTCCGGAGCCTTGATGTCGATGAGGCGCTTGAGACGATTGTTGCGAATGATCACGCGCCGGTACAGATCGTTCAGATCCGACGTCGCGAATCGTCCCCCTTCGAGAGGCACAAGAGGACGAAGCTCGGGAGGAATAACGGGAATAACGTTGAGCACCATCCATTCAGGCTTATTCGGAACGCCGCCTTCGGTCTCGCGGAAGGATTCGATCACGCGAAGCCTCTTCAAGGCTTCCGTTTTTTTCTGTGCCGACGTTTCTTCCTTCACCTGCATGCGCAGTTCAACGGAGAGCGCTTCGACGTCGACGCGCTTCAGCAGATCGCGCACGGCTTCGCCGCCGATCTTCGCGATGAACTTTTTCGGTTCGTCGTCTTCCAGGTCCTGATTCTTCTCGGGGAGCGAGGAGAGGATTTCAAAATATTGATCCTCGGTGATCAGATCCTGCTTCTGGAGCCCCGTCGTTCCCGGATTGACAACGACGTACGATTCATAATAAATGATTCGCTCGAGGTCCTTGTTGCTCACTCCGAGCACGTAACCGATCTTGCTTGGCAGAGACCGGAAATGCCAGATGTGGACAATGGGAACCGCAAGACTGATGTGCCCCATCCGCTCGCGGCGAACGCTTTTCTGGGTCACTTCGACGCCGCAGCGGTCGCAGATGATCCCCTTGTAGCGGATCCGTTTATACTTTCCGCAATGGCATTCCCAATCGCGCACAGGACCGAAAATCTTTTCGCAGAAAAGACCATCCTTCTCCGGACGGAACGACCGGTAGTTGATCGTTTCGGGCTTGGTCACCTCGCCGTACGAACGCTGTAAAATCGCATCCGACGAGGCAAGGCTGACGGTAATCTTTGTAAAGTTTCTCTTTACGTTTGTATCGTGCGGTGTGTAAGGCATACGCAAATCTCCAATTTTGATGTGTTCAACGAACGTCGGCATCGCTACCGTAGCGTGCCGCATGTCCAACCATGCGCCCGACTACTCGATTTTCATCTCGAGTCCCAACCCCTGCAGTTCGCGAATCAACACATTGAACGATTCCGGAATATTCGATTCCGGCAGATTATC
Source organism: uncultured Chitinophagaceae bacterium (assembly GCA_964471785.1). Lineage (GTDB taxonomy): Bacteria > Bacteroidota > Ignavibacteria > UBA10030 > UBA8401 > JAGVPT01. The sequence continues at coordinate 1,937 of CAYYHS010000178.1, read as the reverse complement.
TCCTTTGACGATAGCCTCGTAGACCTTTGCGCGGCCGACGACGTCATCGGATTTCACGGTAAGGATCTCCTGCAATACGTGGGCAGCTCCGTATCCTTGCAGCGCCCAGACTTCCATTTCCCCGAACCGTTGTCCGCCGAATTGTGCTTTACCTCCGAGCGGCTGCTGTGTGATAAGAGAGTACGGGCCAATGGAGCGGGCGTGTATTTTATCGTCGACGAGGTGAGACAGCTTCATCATATAGATGTAGCCAACAGTGACTTCCTGGTCGAACCGTTCACCGGTGCGCCCGTCGAGCAAGACGCTGCGCGATTCCTGGTGGAGGCCCGCCTTCGCCAACTGCGCCTGCACGTCTTCCCAGCTCGCGCCGTCGAAAATGGGGGTGGCAAATTTCACACCGAGTGCTTTGCCAGCCCAGCCGAGCGCTGTTTCAAAAAGCTGTCCCAGGTTCATACGGGAAGGCACGCCGAGCGGATTGAGTACGATGTCGACAGGCGTTCCGTCTGGCATAAAGGGCATATCTTCGCGCGGTACAATCGCCGCGACGACGCCCTTGTTTCCGTGGCGTCCCGCCATCTTGTCGCCCACCGAGAGTTTACGTTTCTTCGCAACGTAAACCTTGGCAAGCTGGACGATGCCGGGGGGCAGTTCGTCGCCGAGCATGATCTTGTTCTTTTCATGCTTGTACGCTTCTTCGATATGATTCAGCGTGTCGAAATAATTCTCGAAGATACGAACGATGAGATTGTTCTTACGTTTATCGTCGACCCATTCCTGTCCGAAGTCGAGCTTCTCCAGGTTGTCGTAGGTCGAGAAGGTACCCTCTTTGAACTGAGTTCCGCTTCGGAAAACAACATTGCCATCTTTATCGCGGACACCGGTCGACTTCTCGTCGTTCAAAAGCAGGTCGAGCTTGCGCCCCAGCTTTTCGTAATGATCTTTGATGTCTTTGCGGCGCTGCTTCTCCAGAAGGTCGAGCCGCTTCTTGTCTTCCTTTTTCGTTTCAGCGTCTTTCTTCTTGCGGCTGAAGAGCTTCGTCTCGATGACGATGCCTTTCATTCCGGGAGGAGCCTTCAACGATGCATCCTTCACATCGCCGGCCTTTTCTCCAAAAATGGCCTTGAGGAGTTTTTCTTCGGGCGTAGGATCGGTTTCTCCCTTCGGCGTAATCTTGCCGATGAGGATGTCGCCTTCTTTTACCTCGGCACCGACGCGGATGATTCCGTTCTCGTCCAGGTCCTTCGTCGCCTCTTCACTGACGTTCGGGATTTCCCGCGTGAGCTCTTCTTCTCCACGCTTCGTATCCCGCACCTGCAGTTCGAACTCTTCGATATGGATAGAAGTGTAGACGTCTTCAGAGACGATCCGCTCGTTCATGATAATGGCGTCTTCGAAATTGTAACCGCGCCATGGCATGAAGGCCACGAGGACGTTTTGTCCGAGAGCCAATTCGCCGTGATCGGTTGCGCAACCGTCGGCCAGGACTTCTCCTTTTTTGAAACGCTGTCCCGGTACCACGATCGCTTTTTGATTGATGCAGGTGTCCTGATTTGTCCGGAAGAATTTTGTCAAACGATATTCGACGCGGCGTTTATCGTCGAAGCTGACGAGCGCTTCGGTATTGGTTTCATCGATATCGTACACAACGACAATTCTATCACCCGAAACATTCTCAACAACTCCGGCGCGTTCGGCAATGATGCATGTACGCGAGTCGCGGGCGACCATCTCTTCGAGTCCGGTTCCAACCGTCGGCGCTTCGGGGCGAAGCAGGGGCACCGATTGCCGCTGCATGTTCGAGCCCATCAATGCACGGTTCGCGTCATCGTGTTCGAGAAACGGGATAAGCGCAGCCGCGGCGCTGACGATCTGCGTCGGTGCAACGTCCATATATTGGATATCATCCGGCGGATGGACGACGAAATCGCCCCGATGAC
>CAYYHS010000177.1:0-5948 GCA_964471785.1 uncultured Chitinophagaceae bacterium | reverse complement strand
GTTTCCGATCGTACGACGGTTAATGACCATGGTAATAATTCCCCAAATCAGGAGGAATGCGAGGGCGCTAAGGGCAAGGATTGTGAGGGGATCAGAATTCATGCTCACATATCCTTCGGGGTTGTTTCTCGCCAACTTGTTAGACAAAAGGCGAGGTTACTCGCCTCGCCTTTGATCTACTATACGCCATTATGCCTATGGTTAATTCAGGATCTGCGCAATCTGTCATCTGCGCTAAATCTGAGCAATCTGCGTTATCACATTACTTGTCATCCACCACTTCGAAATCGGCGTTCTCCACCTTCTTCTCATCTTGCTTTTCGGAAGGGGCGCCTTGCTGTCCGGCATTGGCTCCCGGCTGAGGTCCTTCAGGACCGCCGGGTGCCTTCTGCTTCGCGGCGTCGTACATTTTGGTGGATGCTTCATTCCAGATGGCATTAAGAGCTTCCATTTTGGCTTTGACGTCGGCAGGATTATTCAACTTGATAGCTTCCTCCAGCGCCGTGGCTGCGGACTCAAGGCTCGATTTCGTCCCGGCATCCATTTTGTCGCCAAGCTCCTTCACCTGCTTTCGAGTCGAAAAGATGAGGTTGTCTGCCTGGTTCTTGAGCTCGATTTCCTCTTTTCTCTTCGCATCGTCCGCTGCGTGCGCCTGAGCATCTTTCTTCATCTTCTCGACTTCTTCCTTGCTCAATCCGGAGGATGAAGTAATGCGGATGCTCTGCTCTTTGTTCGTGGCCTTGTCTTTGGCAAGAACGTGAAGCATGCCGTTCGCATCGATGTCGAATGTGACTTCGACTTGAGGAACACCCCGCGGTGCAGGGGGAATTCCATCGAGATGAAATCTGCCAAGGGTGCGGTTATCGCTCGCCAAAGGCCGTTCACCCTGCAGCACATGGATCTCTACAGATGTCTGGCTGTCCGACGCGGTGCTGAACACTTCGCTTTTCCGGGTCGGTATTGTCGTGTTTGCGTCAATCAGCCTTGTCATCACACTGCCAAGTGTCTCGATCCCGAGCGAGAGGGGTGTAACGTCCAACAGAAGGACGTCGGTTACGTCGCCCGAGAGAACGCCACCTTGGATTGCGGCCCCAACAGCTACAACTTCATCGGGGTTGACTCCCTTGTGACCTTCCCTCCCAAAAATATCCTTCACGAGTTGTTGCACACGCGGCACGCGGGTCATACCACCCACCAGAATCACTTCGTCGATCTGGCTCGGCTGGAGACCTGAATCCTTCAGGGCCTTTTCGACCGGCGGGATACATTTCTTGATCAGGTCGTCGACAAGCTGTTCGAACTTTGCCCGGGTGAGGTTCATGTTCAAATGTTTCGGTCCTTCCGCGGTCGCCGTCACAAACGGAAGGTTGATTTCTGTCTGATTCAGTTGCGACAACTCCATTTTCGCTTTTTCCGAGGCTTCGCGTAGTCGCTGTAACGCCATCGGATCTTTCCGAAGATCGATGCTGTCTGTTTTCTTGAACTCGTCCGCTATGTAATCTACCAACCGTTGATCAAAATTGTCTCCGCCAAGGTGCGTGTCGCCGTTAGTGGATTTCACCTCAAAGACCCCATCGCCAAGTTCAAGAATCGAGATGTCGAATGTTCCACCTCCTAGATCGAAGACGGCGACTTTCATGTCTTTGTGTTTTTTGTCGAGGCCGTACGCGAGCGCCGCCGCGGTCGGTTCGTTGATAATCCGACGAACGGTGAGCCCGGCGATTTCGCCTGCCTCTTTCGTCGCCTGTCGCTGGGCGTCATTGAAATACGCCGGGACCGTGATGACCGCCTCCGTTATTTTCTGGCCGAGATAGTCTTCGGCTGTTTGTTTCATCTTCTGCAATATCATTGCGGAGATCTCCGGCGGAGAGTAGATTCTGTCTCCAATCTGAACACGCGAAGTATTGTTGTCGCCGGTGACAACTTTGTAGGGAACGAGTCTCATCTCTTCGTTCACCTCGTTCATGAATCTCCCCATGAACCGCTTGATTGAGAATACGGTATTTTGTGAGTTTGTCACTGCCTGCCTTTTCGCAGGCTGTCCAACCAACCGTTCTCCGTTCTTTGCGAAAGCCACGACCGAGGGAGTCGTCCGCATCCCTTCTGCGTTTGCTATCACAATCGGATCATTTCCTTCCATCACAGCAACAACTGAGTTGGTGGTACCGAGGTCTATTCCAATTATTTTTCCTGCCATTTGAATACTCCTTCGATTAAGATTGGACTTCCCATTGAGGAAGTCCTTAAATGAGGCTTATTTCTTGCTAGATAATTTGGCAACCATCGTGCCAAAAGCGATACCCTCTTTTGGTCGGATTTGGGCACTTCTCAGGTTCGCTCAAGTGTTGCGGTTGTCACGATGGCAGACTTAGGTCTCCGAATCCTGACAAATCAAGAGGGAGTTGCCAAGTTGTCGGTATCAGCTCGCTCAAATGATTCCTTGACTTTCCCGTGCAGAATTGATTACCTTGAGGCAAAATTTTCTTAACTCAACTTCTTCACTCATCGCGATGGTTATGGTCGGAAAACCCAAGTTGCTGTTAGTCCTCTTTTTATTTCTCGTCACGAACGAATGGGGAAAACTATTCGCAGCCGATCCAAACTCTGTCGGGTTGGAGGGAGCGAACTTGATCACCGCTGCCCGGCTCAAGGCACAGCTGACGATGATCTCCTCTGATGAATTCGAAGGACGTGAAACGTCTTTCCGCGGGCAAAAATTGGCGGCCCTCTATATTAGTGAGCAATTTGAACAGATGGGGCTGAAGCCAGCAGGTGACAGTGGGACGTACCTGCAACATTTTCCGCTGCTCCATCTTAGCGTGGACACGAATAGCTGCCTGGTGACGTCCCGTGCTGCCGTCCTCACAACGTGGACTGATTTTGGAAAAGACTATATTCCCTATCCTTCGGGAAAAGATACGACAGTCTCCGGAGATGTTGAATTTGTCGGCTACGGCATTAACTCAAAGACCCTTCATTACACAGAGTACGATTCAACAAAAAGCTATAAGGGAAAAATTGTGCTCGTCCTTCGGGGAACGCCTGGTGACGACGATTCTACGAGTTTCTTCTTTCAACACCAAAACGCGGGAACGGCCGGAGCAAAGAGAGTTTATGCCCAGTGGGGAGGCGCATCGGGGGTGCTCATCGTTGAAGACACGAAGAGCCGAACGATGGCACAGACGTACGAAGAGCGCCAGGACGATCTTGCCCGGGGATTGGTAACTCTCCCCCAGCGAGTTCATAATGACATTCCCCTTTTTTCCATCAGCCGCAAAGTTGCAGATCAGCTCCTTGCCGCTTCGGGCAGAACGATTGAGTCGCTGCAACATCAGATTGACTCTGTTCAGCGCCCGGTTTTCATCGACATAAAAGACGTCAGGGCAACGCTCTCCGTGAAGATGAACCGGGCTGAGGTGACATCGGAAAATGTCATAGGGGTTCTCCCTGGCTCCGATTCTCTTCTAACAAAAGAGTACGTTGTTTTTTCGGCACACTACGACCATCTCGGAAAAAATACGGTGACGGGTGTGGTCTATAACGGCGCCGACGACGACGGCTCGGGAACGTGTTGTGTCCTCGAAATGGCCCACGCATTTGCTTCGTTGACCGAGCGCCCCAAGCGCAGCTTGGTTTTCCTGACCGTGTCCGGAGAGGAAAAGGGGCTTCTAGGATCATTGTACTACACCGACCACCCGACGATTCCGCTAGAGAATACTGTCACTGACCTGAATACGGATATGATCGGCCGCCGGGACGAGGACCACGAAAAGGCTGGAGACACAAATTACGTCTATCTTATCGGCTCGGATAAACTTAGCACCGAGTTGGATTCCATTAGCAGGATTGCAAACAATGAAAGCGTAAGGCTGCATCTGGACTATGCGTACAACGACGAATCGGATCCTCATCAGTTCTATCGGCGGAGCGATCATTATAACTTTGCCAAGAAGAACGTTCCGATTATATTCTATTTCGACGGCGAACACCCAGATTATCACAAACCGACAGATAAGGTTGAGAAAATAAATTTCGACATATACCTGAAACGTTCCCAGCTGATCTACTATACTGGTTGGAAAATAGCCAACGCACCCAAGAAGCCCGCCCTGAAGGAAGAATTGCCGAAGCCTTCTCCTCCCGCGCGATGATGGACGCAGAGTTGATAGGACAATCCCTGAATACCCGGGCGCTTGGCAAGAAAATATACTCCTTTGAAACGCTCGACTCGACAAATACCTTTGCCAGAAAGTTGAGCGATGAGGATTCTCCCCACGGTACGCTGGTTATCGCCGAAGAACAGACCGCCGGCAGAGGGCGTCAGGGGCGCCGTTGGCAGGCTGAAAAAGGAAGGAACCTCCTTTTTTCAGTCGTTCTCAGGACACCGTTTCTCCAGGAGCGCGCCCGCATTCTACCGTTCGTGGGTGCCCTGGCTGCCGCGGACGCCGTGGAGCAGCTAACACATTGTTCGGTGGAATGTAAATGGCCGAACGATTTATTGATCGATAAGAGAAAATTCGCGGGGATGCTGATCGAGGCTGTGATGCAGAATGATGTCGTTACATCTGTTGTCATGGGCGTTGGCATCAACGTCAACCAGAGAGAATTCCCGGACGAGATCAAAAGCAAGGCGACATCCCTCGCGGAGCATGAAGAAAACGATATCGACCGGGTTCAGCTTCTGTGCCGTATCATGGAAGAATTGGAGCAGCGATTGGAGCAACTTCGGCAGTTTTCCCCCCAGGTCCTCCTCGACGACTGGAAACGCCGCACGACGATGTTCGGCTCCCGCATCACATTGACAGAGCAGGCAGGGCAATCATCGGGCAAGGCGATCGATCTGGCGCCGAATGGCGCGCTTATTATAGAAGATGAAACGGGTATCCGGCGAGAAATCTTCGCGGGAGATGTGACTCTTGGATAGCAAACTTTTCTAAATCGCATTGCTATGCAAGCGGTGCTTGATTCGAGACTTATCATTCACACTTAGCAGATAAAACAGATGATACTTGCAGCCGATATCGGAAATACACATACAGTTTTTGGCATCTATGACAAAAAGAAACTCTTGGGAGATTGGCGGGTGACGAGTTTTGTCACCCGGACGGAAGACGAGTTCGGAGCGCTCGTGAAAACATTCTGCGAAGAGGGGGGAATTTCACTCAAGAGGATTTCGGCAGTCGGCATCTCATCGGTCGTGCCGAATCTCACCGATGTTATGCAAAGAATGTCAAAAAAGTATTTAAAGCTGGAGCCCATCGTTGTCTCCTCTTCCCTTCCCCTCGGTATCAAAGTGCTCTGCGAGGACCCCGCTTCTGTCGGTGCCGACAGGCTCTGTAACGCGGTCGCAGGGTACGCGAAATATAAAGGCCCGCTGGTCATCGTCGATTTCGGCACGGCAACAACATTCGACGTCATCTCGAAAAACGGCGAGTATCTCGGCGGCGTCATCGCTCCGGGAATCGAAACCTCGGCTGCCGAGTTGCACCGGCGCGCTGCGCTCTTGCCGAAGATCGACCTCCACTTCCCCAAAACCGTCGTGGGGAAAAACACCGTCAACAGCATGCAATCTGGAATACTCTATGGCGCGCTCGACTCTATGGAAATGATGGTGCGGCGGATTTCTAAAGAGATCGACGACTATCCAACAGTGATTGCGACAGGCGGGTTTTCCGAGCTGATGATGAAACATTCCAAGGTCATCAACAAACACGAGCCAACCTTGGTGTTGGAGGGGATCCGGATCATCGTGGAAAAAATGACAGGGAAGAAGAAGTGAGGTCTCGATGCTGCTAGAGCCGTTTCCCGAATATATTCTTGTATTGTTTTCTCATTGGATCCTCCGACACCGCCCAGTGTGACTCTGGCCTCCAAATACAATATCTATTATTGGAAACGGCACTCGCTAAATAATATTCCCTTGTGTGACGCGGCCTTTTTTCTTCGAT
>CAYYHS010000176.1:1841-5950 GCA_964471785.1 uncultured Chitinophagaceae bacterium | reverse complement strand
GATAATAATCGAGTGTCGGATCTGTGACCTTGCGGATGCGAGGTTTGCTGCCGTCGACGTATGTTGTCTCGGTTTTGTAGGATGAATTGGCAATCGATCCAGGGATTTTTCCTTCCCACACCTTGATGGTCCTCGGTTGGCAAAGGATGGAATCAGCGAATATAATAGACGAGAGAAATATTAGAATCCTGCATCTTTGAAAGAGAATCGTATTCATACAATACCTCGTGTTTGAGATGATGGCTTTCTATTTGTTAATGATTGACGCAGCGTTGCTAGCTTGACTCCGGCTTAGCGACGTCAGTGAATCAAGGACGAAGACAGAGGGACCGGGACTCCCGTCAGAGTTCCAGACATCCCTCTCCGGCGCCCCTCGCATCGAGTTGGCAACCGGCCAGTGTGCGCCCTGTTCAATATGAATTGCAATCCGGGGAGGCGTGCCGACGGCCGCGCGCTTGACTCTGCGTCTGACTGTGAAAGGTATGGGGCACGCCCTTCAAAGCAAATCATTCCCGCGATAAACGTTCGATGTTCGACTCGATGAGGCTCTTCTCTGGCTTCGTCTTCGCCAAAGATAATGCAATTTGAAAATGGTCCAGCGCTTTTCTATTATCCACTTTTGTGTAGAGATTCCCCAAGAGAGAATGGTACAAATGGTTGTCGTTCAATCCCAGTTTTTCAGCCTCAACGATCGCCTCTTTTTTTCCGTTCGCTTTGGAGAGAGCATATGTTCTATTTAACGCCGCGATAGGAGAATACTCAAGCCTGAGAAGTCTATTATAAAGCTGCAAAATATTCTCCCATTTTTCCGCTGTGTCTTTTTTGTGTGTATGCCAGTATGCGATGGAGGCCTCCAGGTGATATCGTGAAAGCGTGCTGCCGGTAGAGGAGCGGTTGAGATAGAATTTTCCTTTATCTATTAATTCGGTGTTCCAGAGCGTTTCGTCCTGTTCTTCATAGAGGATGATATCGCCATTCTGGTTTGTGCGTGCCTCGAATCGCGAAGAGTGAAAACACATTAACGACAGCAATGCGTTTGCGGCCGGAGAACTAGTTTTATCGTTTTCAACAAGCATCAGATTCAACCGCATCGCTTCAACGCAAAGGTCTTTGCGCAACGTTGTGTTTTGAGAAGTAGAGTAGTACCCTTCGCTGAAAAGCAGATACAGCGTCGTTAAGACGGCTTCCCGTCTCTTGTCGATCTCGGATTCATCCGGCAGTTCGATTGTTACTCGTTCGGCTCTAAGCTTTTCCTTGGCTCTCGCCAATCGCTTGTACATTGTCTCCTTCTTGGTTAAGAAAGCATCGGCAATTTCTTCAATCCCAAATCCGCACAAGATGTTCAGCGACAAGCCGATTTGAGCCTCTAACGGAATGCTTGGATGACACACGGCAAACATCATCTGCAGTTGGCTGTCGTTGATATTTTTATTCGATAGGTCTACCTCCATATCTGTCCACGGCTGTCCGGAATGTTTTAACTCGGGGGCAACTTTTTGGGAAAAAACAGCGGCGTGCTTTACGTAATCTTTGGCTTTGTTTTTAGACACGGTGTAGAGCCAGGCGGTGGGGTTTTGGGGGAGACCTTTCAACCCCCAGGTTTCAGCGGCTAGAAGAAAAGTGTCGCTTGCGATGTCTTCTGCGATTTCGATGTATTCGATGCCAAACAACTTGCAGAGCACAGAAACAATCTTTCTGTACTCCGTCCTGAAGAGATGAGGGATCAGTTCGTTGTCGTGCATGTATGAGAAGCCTCCCGGAACGGCACGGGAGGCCGAAGTACTCTCCTCTGTTTATTCCATCGGTACCAGCGTTCTCACTTCGACACTTCCGCCCATGCTGAGCATCGGACAGTCTTTCGAAAGCTCCGCCGCCTCGTCGATGGAGTTTGCCCTGATGATGATGTATCCTCCGATAGCTTCCTTGATTTCAACATACGGACCGTTTGTGATCACCGTACCCGGCTTCAGCACTCGGCCGTCTGAATCCAATCTATTCCCGGAGCTCACGAGCTTGTTTTGAGCCGCGAGACTTCCCATCCAGTCCTGCCAGGGCTTCATCATCGATTGTATTTGCTCCGGTGATGGCGGAGGATCATTCGAGACGGCGTCTCTTCTGAAGACCAATAAGAATTCTTTCATCGCGTTTTGGGTTATTTGTTTGAATGTAATGCGACGGCGTTTCCTTCGGAGTCGACGAAAGAGGCCATATAACCGATATCATCGCTGATCTTTGTTTTCGGCATTGCCACTTTTCCTCCGGCGGATGCAACTTTCGACAATGCGTTCGACAGATCCGGATTACCGTTCAGGTAAATCTTCGCCCCATCTGCGCTCGGTTTATGGTTCGGACCCTGGACCAAACCTCCTGAGACTTTCTTGTTCATGTCTTCGGAAGGAAAGAACGCCATCTTCATTCCCATCATCTCTTGCTGCTCCATGGTAATTCCGAACACTGTTTCGTAGAATTTCTTCGCCCGTTTAATGTCCGCGACGGAGATTTCAAACCAGTTGAGGGAATTGTCCTTGTTCGTCATAACGCTCCTATAATATAGTTGATTTTATTAATTAATTGTGAATTGCAAATTACCATTCAATCCATTCGCCCTTCGGGTGGGCCCATGTGGTTGACGAAGCTTTGGATGCAAACATCGCATACAATCCGGAATTCTGAAATTCGGGGCTCATGTAGTGTTTCATCATGCTCTCCCCGCTCATCCAAACATCCACCCCCAGAACTTCCAGAGCCTCTGTCGATCCCGGGGCAGCGGCCCTCGAGTAAAACTCGTGAGAGAGGATACCAGCTGCACGTGCCGATTTCACCTGCTTTTCAATCGCGGAATTATGGATCGCTTCAGCCTCTTCGAACGATTTGACTTTCCCTCGCACTAATCCGACAACCTTATCATTCATGCCCGTCGGGGAAGGAAAATGAAAATTGAGAAAGCCATCCAGCCTGTTCCAAACCACAGCCTCTTTTGAGGCAAACATTATTTTTCCTCCCGCCTCGACATGAGGGTCGCTAAAAAATTTTTGTAACCCGTCGATACTGTTCCAGATATCCAAGAACAGTAACTCGCCGTGAAACTCGGTGGATCCGTTCGCCGGCATATAGGTCATATGGCTCAGGTCGCCAAGAGCTTTTGCGGCAGCAACGCCACCGGGGTTACCGGCTGTTTCGTTGTGCAGTTTACACGTGGCTTCTACACTGGCCGGCGTTACTTTACCCACGACAGTCAGGAGATTGAAGTTCATTCTTTGTGCCATAGCAGACCTCGTGATCGTTTGATTTTGGTTATTTCTACCCTAATAACGATTGAGGTTCTGAAATTGGACAATATTTTTCAGGCTTTTTTAGTGTGATTGTTGAGGGGGGCAGGGGTATGAACCCGTTCGGCAGGGGTGATTCGATGGGGAAAGCGGAACGACAGCTATTCGAGGGGCGTTATCGACAGGCTGCCAGACGAACTGGCATCGTCGAGATTTACGATCTCTGGGTCGGCCATTTCTTCGAAACAAATGCCAGAACTAGTCCGGCGATCGATCCTTCAATCAAGACGTGGTATCCGGAATCGACGATAAATACCGCGAAGGGCATGTTGAATGTTGCGACTTCGATAATTCCCCCTTGAAGAGCATCAAAGAGAACTCCCATAATCAGCCCGAACCTCAATGCGAGCGGTATACGAGAGGCACCGGGATAATAATGCACATAGATCGGGAAAAAGTATGAGAGCAAAAAGCAGTAGACAAGATACGCGAGGGCGATGTATGGGATAATGAAATTATCACGCGCGATGGATGCTTCTTGTTGATGAAACCATGCACCCATGAGCGGTTCGTGAAAGACAAATCCCACGTTAAACAGAACGAGGAAGAGTATGGCTGTAGAAATTGCGACAAATTTCTTACTCATGGTGCTCCACTGTGTTTAAATTGATTTGGATCGAAGATATCTCAAAAATACGTATTGTTCACGTTGTTCCCAAGCAGAGCTTGGGAACAAGAATTAAGAGCAAACGTCAGTTTCATCTCGCCTCCTAGCAGAGCTTGGGAACAAGAATTAAGAGCAAACGTCAGTTTCATCTCGCTCCCAAGCTCTGCTTGGGA
>CAYYHS010000176.1:0-1741 GCA_964471785.1 uncultured Chitinophagaceae bacterium | reverse complement strand
AACAAGAATTAAGAGCAAACGTCAGTTTCATCTCGCTCCCAAGCTCTGCTTGGGAGCGTTTCGCAGAGAGGTAAGGGCAAACATTACTTCACTTTTTCTATTCTCGCAGCCCATCCTCCGCCCGGTGCGAGTTGGATTTTCAGTGTGTCACTTGATGACATTGACTTTACTTCTCTCCTGTAATCGGTCGCGTCGCGATCTGCATTGACCCCGTCCCTGAAAATTACCGCTTGATAAGCCCCTGCACCGAGAAACGAAAATCTAAGGGTTAATTCCCTCGGACTCCAGTTGCTCATCGCTCCTACATACCAGGTTGTCCCCTTCCTCCGTGCAAGCGCGGCGTACTCACCCACCTTTCCATCCAGAGGAACCGTCTCATCAAATGTCGTAGGAACGCTCGTGATGAAATCTGTGCACTCCTGTTCTTTCATGTACGTTGTAGGATTATCCGACAGCATTTGGAGCGGCGCTTCAAAAAGAACATACATTGCCAGTTGTCCACAGCGGGTGCCTTGACTCATCGGATTAGCGCCGATGGGTCTGAAGTTATCCTTAGTGGCGTTCCTCATCGCACCGGGGGTATAATCCATCGGACCGGCCATCATACGAATGTAAGGGATGCTAACGACATAGCGGGGCTGGTCTTCGATAGCCCATTTATAGTTTTCCAACCCTTTAACACCTTCAAAGCCAATAACGTTCGGATATGTCCGCTGCAACCCGGTTGGTTTGAACACACCGTGATAATCAACAAGCAAATGGTGCTCCGCCGCTTTCCTGGCAATCTCATAAAGGGAAGCCACTGCTATTTGATCATCGCGATCAACGAAATCGATCTTGAACCCCTTCACCCCCATTTTTGAATAGAGAGGAAAAATTGAATCCATCTGCTGCGTCACAGCGTACCATGAGGCCCAAAGAATTATCCCCACCCCCTTCTGCTTGCCATAGTCCAGGATCTCCGCAAGATTAATTGCAGGGATTACTTTTGTGAGGTCTAGTAACTCGGACCAGCCTCCATCCATGATGATGTATGGAATTTTATTTGCGGCGGCAAAATCAATATAGTATTTGTACGTTGGCGTGTTGATCCCGGCCTTAAAATCTACATGGGAAATATTCCAATCGTTCCACCAATCCCAGGCAACCTGGCCCGGCTTGATCCATGAGATGTCGGTAATTCTAGGAGGTGAGGCGAGCTTTTGAACGATGTCGTTATTCAATAGTTCTTTGTCATCTTCGCTGATCGCGATAACCCGCCAGGGAAAACTGCGTGTTCCGTTTGTCTTAGCGATGTAGTCACCCCTCTTGGTCGGAATATAGTTAATTCCGCCGAATCCGCCTCGCTCCGCCTCCAGTGGATACGGCGCATAGACTCCCATGAATCCTCTGCGGGTCTGGTTAATGTTCAAGTACATGCCCGGGTAGTCTTCAAGATCCGCTTCGAGGATAACAACTTTTTTGTTCTTCCCCACATCGACCAGCACCGGCAGGAATGCAAGCGAGTCAGTCAAGAATTGGGAGATATTAATTTCGCGATAGAGTGCTTCGAACGATGAATTGAAAATCTTCCCTCCCCGGTAGTCCCACATGTACGGAAGAAACGCTTTGTTATCATCGGTGAAATTGAAGTTGGCTTCCTCATTCTTTATAATTATTTCCCCTTTTTTCTTAGTGAAGAACCGGTACGCAATCGCATCGTTATACGCTCTGAAGATTATCCCGTATCCATTCCTGCACT
>CAYYHS010000175.1:0-5954 GCA_964471785.1 uncultured Chitinophagaceae bacterium | reverse complement strand
ATTCGTCTCAGGTGCTGCAAAACACCCCGATCACCCGGACGCCTCCCGTACGCGTTTGGGACGGGGATAATCCAATTCCGAAGTCTGCCGACATCCAATCTCCCATCAAGCACGTCTTCTATGTGATCAAAGAGAACCGGACCTACGACCAGGTGTTTGGAGATCTTCCGATGGGAAACGGCGATTCCTCGCTCTGCCTTTTCGGACGGGATGTTACACCGAACGAGCATGCAATGGCGGAAGAGTTTGTTTTACTCGACAATTACTATGAAGACGCTGAAGTAAGCGCCGACGGACACAACTGGTCGATGGCCGCCTACGCAACGGATTTTGTCGAGAAGACCTGGCCGACACAGTACGGCGGACGGGGAGGAGAATACGTTTATGAGACGGAGGGAACCTCGACTCCAAGCGCCGGATACATTTGGGACGACTGCAATCGGAACAAGGTTTCGCTGAGAAATTACGGGGAATTTGTGTTCGATGACGACACTGCAAACGGCGCGTCGCGCATAAAAGCGGCCGGTCTCATGAACCGAACATCTCCTGATTACCGGGGATGGGATCTATCCTACCCCGATGTGAAGCGTGCTGCCGCCTGGTTAACGGAATTCGATTCATACGAACTGGGGGACTCGCTGCCGGCATTCGAGATCCTCAAGTTGCCGAACGACCATACTTCCGGTACGAAGAAAGGTGCGCTCGCTCCCCGTGCGATGGTTGCCGACAATGACCGCGCGCTTGGAATGATTGTCGAACGGATCAGCCGGAGCAAGTACTGGAAAGAATCGGCAATTTTCGTTCTTGAAGATGACGCCCAGAACGGACCCGATCATGTCGACGCCCATCGATCCACCGCCCTCATCATCAGCCCGTACATCAAAAGAAAATCGGTTGATCACACGATGTATTCAACAACCGGATTACTCCGGACGATGGAGTTAATTCTGGGACTCCCCCCGATGAGCCAGTATGATGCGTGTGCAACTCCGATGTTTGCGTCGTTTTCCCCGCGACCGGATCTCACTCCTTTCATCTCTCGCGAGAATATCATCGATCTTCACGAAAAGAACGCACTCGGAGCGTACGGCCAGCAGCGAATGGAGGCGTTCAATCTGTCGAGGGAAGATGCGGTGCCCGATGCCGAGTTCAATGAGATTATCTGGAGATCGGTGAGAGGGTCAAATTCCACCATGCCCGCCCCTGTGCGAAGCGTCATCGTTGTTCCGAGATCGGGCGCCCGCGATGACGACGATTGAGGCAGATGATTTTCAATGCAGAATCCTTTTCGAATCTTCAATCGGCCGTTGACCTTCAGACAGTTGTTGTGGTTGATTCCGTTGGTTCTCACTGTCCACAACGCGGAAGAAGCGTTGACGATGCCGCATTGGGTGATGGAAAACCTTGCCGATGTGCATCGTGCTATTCCCTTCGGCATTGACATCCAGTTTAGTCCATCTCAACTCCTTGCCTCGCTTTTCGTGGCGACACTCGTTCCGTTCATTGTCACCGTTCTTTGCGTGGGAGGTGTAGAGAAGGGCAAGAGAGTGTATCTACTTTTTCTCCTCCAGGCAATCGTTCTGCTGAATGTTTTCATCCCGCATCTGTCCTGGTCTGTGCGGACTCTGCAATACAACCCTGGCCTCATCACAGCCTTCTTCATCAATCTCCCCTTCTCGATCTATTTCTTCCATCGAGGTTACCGGGAAGCCCGTCTCGACAAACGCACTTTGGTCTGGATTTTTATTCTCGCCGCGGCGATTTATCCAATCGTTGCCTGGCTGCTCCATAGTGCCGGCGAAATAGTCGCACGTGTTCTGTCATCCTGATCCCCGCTATTCAGAGGTGTAGACTCCGCGAAGGATCCGGATTGTAGGATGGCGCGCTTGACTTACTGGGTTGTGTGATTCTGCTCAGGAGGACGACCGAACGCCCCTTGATCTTGCCCCTCAAAAAAAGTACTTTGCTACGGCATATTAAACCATGGAGAAGGACGAGATGACGATTGCGGTGGATATAGGAAGGCAAGTGCCTGGTCTGAAGGCGGAGGAAGTCAACATCCGCACTATCAGGAAGTATGTGGTGGGCATCGACGAAGAGATACCTGTTCTCGGCGGGAAACGAAGGGCGTACATTAATCTCGATAACGCCGCCAGCACGCCGACGATCTCTCTTATCACGGACAAAGTGAACGAGTTCCTGAAATGGTACTCGAACGTTCACCGGGGAACTGGTTTCAAATCGAAGCTCTCTTCATGGGTTTTCGAGGAGGCGCGCGATGCGATTGCCCGTTTCGTAAAGGCCGATCTCACCGACAGCGTCGTCATTTTCTGCAGGAATACTACTGAGGCGATCAATAAGCTCGCTCATCGTTACCCGTTCGAGTCGGGGGACGTCGTCCTTACGTCGGTGATGGAACACCACTCGAACGAGCTTCCCTGGAGAAAAGTCGCGCACGTTGTTCACATCGAGGTGACACCGGATGGGAGAATCGACGAGGCCGATTTCAGGCAGAAGATTTCTCAGTATGGATCCAAAATTAAGTTGGTCGCCGTCAGCGGAGCTTCGAACGTTACCGGGTTTATCAACCCCGTTCACACGTATGCCCGGTGGGCTCACGGCATCGGTGCAAAGATCATGGTGGATGCCGCGCAGCTTGCGCCCCATCGCCCCATCGACATGAAGCCCAAAGAGGACCCAGAACACCTCGATTATATCGCATTTTCGGCCCATAAAATGTATGCTCCGTTTGGCGTCGGAGTATTGGTTGGATGCCGACAGACGTTTGAAGAAGGGGACCCCGAGTATGTCGGCGGTGGAACTGTCGATATCGTGACTCTGGAGAACGCTTATTGGACCGACCTGCCGGACAGGGAGGAAGCCGGAACGCCCGACATCGTCGGAGCGGTCGCCCTCGCAGAGGCAATACGTATTCTGGAAAAGATCGGATGGGACGACATCATCGAACATGAGTCATCGCTCACTCGCCGTGCGCTGGAACGCGTCTCGAAGATTCCGGGAGTCACGCTCTACGGCGGGAAAGACGCTGCTGATGCCGGCGAGAGGCTCGGAGTTCTCACCTTTAATGTGAACAACCTCAATCATGCGCTCGTCGCTTCCATTCTCAGTTACGAATGGGGCATCGGCACGCGCAACGGCTGCTTCTGTGCTCATCCGTACGTGAAATGCCTGCTGCACGTTGGCGAGGCGGATTCGAAAGATATGGAAGAGCGTATTCTTGCACGCGACCGTTCCACCCTCCCCGGGTTTGTGCGCGCGAGCTTCGGCATCTACAACACCGAGGCCGAAGTTGATGTGCTCTGCGAAGCGCTTTCTGAAATCGCTAAAGGGAACTACCATGCCGGTTATACGTTGAACAAAGAGCGGGGAGAATATTTTCGCACCGACACGGACGACGATTTCGCAAAATATTTCACCATTTGACGCTTGAGGTGAGAGTCACTCTACTCTACTCCGGCGTCTCACCACTCACACGATTGCGCGCAATCGAAGATGATCGACCCCAAAAAATTATCTCTTTCTACAAAGGCGATTCACGGTAAGAAACTTCATCCGTACAAAGGCCCCGTCTCGCTTCCCATCTATCAAACTTCGACGTATCGTTTCGAGAGCTCCGACGATGCTATCCGCTATGCCAACGGCGACACCTCCGTGTACGTTTATTCGCGGTACCACAACCCGACCGTCCATGATGTTGAAGAGAAAATTGCGCTCATGGAAGAAGGAGAGGATGCTGCATTGTTTGCCTCGGGCATGGCCGCAATTTCCACAGCGATCCTGACATTTGTTCACGCAGGCGAAGAAATTATCAGCACACCCGCTCTTTACGGAGGGACGTACCGTTTTTTCCGGGACATCCTGCCCGAGGATAATATTCGCGTAAAGTATATCGACCCCGATCATCTATCTTCCCTGGATCGGCTTATCACGAAGAAGACAAAACTCGTGTTTTTGGAAACGCCAACCAATCCCACGCTCGATCTTGTGGACATCGGTGAAATTGTCTCTCGTGTGAGGATGATGCAGAAGAAGCTCCGAACGCGGATCATTATAATGATTGACAATACTTTCGCCTCATGTTTGAATCAGAAGCCATTCGGTGCCGGAGTCGATATTGTGATGGAGAGCGCGACGAAATACCTGGGCGGCCACAGCGACATTCTCGCCGGCGTTCTTGTGAGCACGGAGAAGATCATCAAGAGCGTTAAAACCACGGCGAAGTATCTGGGCGGCTGTGCTGATCCCTTTATGGCATATCTTCTCTTCCGGAGCCTGAAAACTTTCGAGCTCCGCGTGACACGCCAAAATGAAAACGCCCTTGCTCTAGCGCAAAGATTGGAGCATCACCCAAAAGTCCTGCGCGCCTTGTACCCCGGCCTTCTGTCTCATCCGCGGCACTCGTTGGCCAGGAAACAGATGACCGGTTTTGGCGGGATGGTGACCATCGAAGTCCGTGGAGGAGCCAAGGGCGCCGTGAAGGTCTGCGATGCTCTCAATGTTGCGGTGAATGCGATGTCTCTCGGAGGTGTGGAAACCCTCGTGAGCATCCCGGTCTACTCATCGCACGTGAATATGTCGGCTGCGGAACTCAAGCGACAGGGAGTCTCTCCGGGGATGATCCGCATTTCCGTCGGTGTGGAGGCGATCGCTGATCTTATCGCGGATTTCGAGCAGGCATTGAAGAAGATCTAAATATGGCTGACACACTGCACACATTTCGACGGCTTTGGAGTGCTTTGACCTGGATAGAAGATTGTCATATCCGCATCCCAAAGAGATCCCTTCGGGAAATGCGGCATCCTACCTGTGGTGGAAAAGAGATGTCTGGATTCCCGCTGAGTGTACCCCGCGTAAGCGGGGCGGTATTGGCAAATTAAGCCGTTATCCGCACCCTCCCTTCTGGAATTCCAACTCAATGTTTTTTATATTCATCTGACCTTTGTGCAGGCGAATGAAGTTTGTTCCTTCTTACATACCGTTGTTTGCTTCCGGCGAATTTCAGCGACGCCTCGATATGCTGGAGGGAAAGCTGAAATCGTGCACGATTTGCCCGCACGATTGCGGCAACAATCGCTTTCGGGATGAACTGGCCCGGTGTTATTCCGGCCTTCTACCTGTTGTCTCATCGTACTGCCAGCATTTCGGGGAGGAGCCGGCGCTGGGCGGATCACGGGGGGTCGGGAATATCTTTCTCGGCAATTGTAATCTCCGTTGCGTCTACTGCCAGAATTTTCAGATCAGCCAGAATTGGAAGGAAGAACGAAAGAACGAAGTCTCCTTCGAGCGGATGGCGGAGATGATGCTCGAGCTTCAGGCAAAAGGAGTTGAAGCGATCGGGTTTGTATCGCCGACTCATTTCGTGCCGCAGATTGTCCGTGCGCTGTCAATCGCGATACCGGGCGGACTCGAGATCCCCCTCATCTATAACACAAACGCCTACGATTCCGTCGAGGTTCTCCGATTGCTCGATGGCATTTTTGACATCTACCTGCCGGACTTGAAATACAGCGAAGAGGAGTTTGGTTACCGGTACTCCAAGGTAAAATCGTACACCGAAATCTCGCGGGCGGCGGCGAAAGAGATGCATAGACAGGTGGGGAGCGATCTCGTATACGGTGAAGACGGACTTGTAAAGCGAGGAATTATTATTCGCCACCTCGTGCTCCCGAATGATCTTGCGTCATCTGAAGATACGCTTCGCTGGATCGCGACAGAGTTGGACAATCGAGTGACGCTGAGTGTGATGTCGCAGTATTACCCCACTCACAAGGCTGTTACAACGGAGCTGCTCGACCGGCGAATCCGGGAGAGCGAATACGATAAAGTCATGCTCTTGCTCGACAAGTACGGGTTCGAAAATGGCTGGGCTCAGGAGTTTGAGAGCCACGAGTACTACCGGCCCGATTTTAGCAACAGGGTGGAACCGTTCAAGA
>CAYYHS010000174.1:0-5986 GCA_964471785.1 uncultured Chitinophagaceae bacterium | reverse complement strand
TCTCGTTCAAACCGATGCACCAGGGAGAGTGCTGACTTGCCGTCGCGATCGGAATGATAGACCGGACAACCTCGGGAAACGATATTCCCCACTCCAGAGCCTGCATCCCACCCAACGAGCCGCCGATAACTGTTCTCAGTTCCTGAATTCCGAGATGTTCAATCAAGGATTTCTGAATGCGCACCATATCTCGAACTGTCATCTGAGGAAATTTCATACCGTACGGTTTGCCTGTCGCCGCGTCGAGGGAGACTGGCCCGGTAGTACCGTAACATCCGCCAAGAAAATTCGAGGAGACAACAAAATACTTTCTCGTATCAAGAGTTTTCCCATCACCGATGAACGAATCCCACCAGCCGGCACTCTTGGGATCGTCGGAAAGGAAGCCAGCGGCGTGAGCGCTTCCGGTTAATGCATGGCACACGAGGATGCCATTGTCGTGAGCGGAGTTCAGTTCTCCGTACGTTTCGTACGCCACAGTAACGGAAGTCAGCCGGGTTCCGCAATCCATCTGAAAAGGTTCAGCAACTGAAAAAAGCTGAACGCTTTTTGTCTCGACAATATTTTCAACCAATGTAGCCATGAATTCCTCCACCTCCCCCCGCCCACTCCGTATTAGGGAGAAGGCGGGGTTTTGGACGATTGTTTGAAATCAGGCATGAACGGCCGTCTTCACCGAGCGAAGAGCTTCATCAAAGTCCTCGAGGATGTCATCGATATGCTCGATGCCGACCGACACACGGATCAACTCCGGGGTTACTCCCGAGTCGTGCTGTTCTTTCTCGGAGAGCTGCTGATGGGTTGTCGAGGCCGGATGAATCACAAGCGTCTTCGCATCTCCAACGTTGGCCAGCAGGCTCGACAGCTTTACGTTGTTGATGAACGCCTTGCCGGCTTCGATGCCTCCTTTGATTCCGAAGACGATGATCGAACCGAATAACCCTGAGCGTAGATACTTCTTTGCATTCGCATGGTATGGATGATTCGGCAAACCGGGATACGACACCCACTCAACCTGCGGGTGACGTTCGAGCCATTGTGCGACCTTCAGCGCGTTCTCGTTATGGCGTTCCACGCGGAGAGAAAGTGTTTCTAATCCCTGAAGGAAGAGAAACGAGTTGAATGGACTTACGCAGGGCCCGATGTCCCGTAATCCCTCAACACGGGCACGAATGGCGAACGCGATATTTCCAAACGGTCCGGCCGATCCGAAGACATCCCAAAACTTCAAGCCGTGGTATCCCGGGCTCGGCTCGGTAAATACCGGAAACTTGCCGTTGCCCCAATTGAATTTGCCGGAGTCGACAATGACGCCGCCGATCGACGTGCCATGGCCGCCGATCCACTTTGTTGCCGAATGCACAACAATGTCTGCACCATATTTGATGGGCTGCACCAGGTAACCCCCGGCGCCAAACGTGTTATCGACGATAAGGGGAATGTTGTTCTCGTGCGCGACTTTTGCTATCGCTTCAAAGTCAGGGATATTCAGTCTCGGATTTCCAACGGTCTCTATATAAAGTGCTTTTGTATTCTTGTCGATCAGCTTTCGGAAGTCTTCCGGCTTATCTCCTTCCACAAATTTCACGTTGATGCCTAATCTCGGGAAGGTGACTTTGAACTGATTGTATGTGCCTCCATAAAGGTTGCTTGTCGAGACGATATTTTCGCCGGCCTGGGCAATGGTTGTGATCGCCAGAAATTGGGCCGCTTGCCCCGAGGAGGTCGCAACCGCTGCTACTCCACCTTCAAGGGCTGCAATGCGCTCCTCAAACACCGCCGTTGTGGGGTTCATAATGCGCGTATAGATATTCCCGAATTCCTGCAGACCGAACAATGCCGCAGCGTGCCCCGCATCGTTGAAGTTATATGACGTTGTTTGGTAAATGGGTACTGCACGCGACTTCGTCGTCGGGTCGGGCGATTGTCCCGCGTGAAGTTGTAATGTCTCAAATCGGTAATGTCTAGCTTTTCCGTTGGTAGCCATGTTGCTCCTCCAGTAATAATGTATACGATGATGTGCACGAGAGTCTCATTGACTCGTGTACACGTTATAATTAAAATTGAATATTCGGGGAAAGGATCAGACTACTGAGGGGCGACAACAGAGAAAGTTGCCAACGAAGTATGCAGACAGATGCTCCAGCACCCGCCTGCATGCGTAGAAGAGATGTAAACTGAAAATGTTCATTGTTCTGGAATAAAATGAAAAAACCTCTTTGGAAGATGTCCAAAAGAGGTTAGCGTTTAGAAAACTCTTGGTTCATCTTCTTCCGAGCCCGAAGCCCGGAACAGAAATTAGCACCTGTCGTCGCGCCCGACGCGCGACCGGTTGCTGTGGCTTCTCAGGGTCTGTCCCTCCACCACTCGCGATGAATATGCTATGTCAAAGATACAACTGTTAATAATATAACATTTTCTTAAACCTTGTCAAGTCCCCCGCACTCATTTTTTACAATTCCTTCCTCATGTCCACTTTGCGCAGCTTCTTGATCTCCCCTCTCCCCTTTTTCCGAACCAAGCGCGTTTCAATGGAATTTCTCGTCACCCTCGTCGGGACACGAGATTTCTGGGGACGCATTGCTCGTTTCAGCAGGTCGACGAATTTTTCTGTCGCGGTCTGCTTGTTCTTCCACTGACTTCGTGATTCCTGGGAGACGATGCGAATAATTCCGTCATAACTCAGGCGGGAACTCAGCTTCTTCCGAAGTATTCCTTTGGATTCCGGATCCAAAGAAGAATGGACCAGATCATAAAGCAATTCAACCCGCGTCGAGACTCGATTAACGTTCTGTCCGCCCGGTCCACCGCTTCGAGAGAACCGGAAACGGAGCTCCGACTGGGGGATTTGAATGCGACTGTTGATGTAGAGAGTCTCCATACTCTGGCGCGAATACGAACTCGGCCGAACCCAGATTAGCTTCGGCCGACATTAATACAATGACCATCTGGAATGTAAAAGCGGACAAAAAAAGCCGCAGCATTACTTACTCGAGATGCAGTGCATCCTTCTGTCCAATGTAGCTGACGACATCTTCGCCTCCATCAACTCCGATGACGTTGCCAGAGATAAAAAATGCGTCATCATGCGAGAGAAGAGCAATCGCTCTTGCGACATCTTCCGGTGTCGTGTTCCTCATTGCAGGGCTTTTCGCCTGTGCGACCTTCAGCATCATCATCGCTCCCGGAATCTTTCTCAGCGCCGCTGTGTCGGTAACGCCGGCCATGATCGCATTACACGTGATGCCGTACGGTCCCAGATCGAGCGTCAGCTGGCGGATATACGATTCGAGCGCGGCTTTGGCCGCCGAGACGGCTCCATAGTTCGGGAGCTGGGAGTGCCCGCCGGAACTGGTCATCGCGTAGACCCGTCCCCCTTTTTTCATCAACCCTGCGTTGAACGCTGCCTGCGTCCAATAGACCAGCGAGTTGGCCATCACATCCATCGTCATTTCAACTTGCGCCTGGGTCATCTGTTCTTTCTGATCCTTCGAGACGAGGGGACGCAATGTGCCGAAGGCAAGCGTGTGCATCAACACTCTAAGGTTCGATTCCGTGCTTGCCTGAAATTCTTTCGAGAGACCATCGACGACTTCTTTTCTCTTTTCCGGATCGGATGCGTTCACGTTAAAAAATAGAGACCGCACACCAAGCGCATCGACTTCTCTCTTCACATGCTCGGCATTGGGCAATGTGATAGCTCTGTCGAAATGTACGCCGCAGATATTCATTCCGTGGCGCGCAAGTTCGATCGACGCCGCACCGCCGAGTCCGCTCGACGCTCCGAGAATGAGTGCCCAATCGGTCTTTTTGAATTTGAAATCGCTTGCCACGTTAGAGTCCTCAGATATTGTTGGTGATGGCTATCGTTCGATGTCTTTGCAACGGGTCGTTGGCAATGCTAGTGCCCTTTCCCAAAAATATTCTTGTATTGTTTTGTAAGTGGACAAATCGACTCCGCCCTGACAGTCATGCTGAGCGAGTCCCGGTGTATAGCACGAGTCCAAGTCTCGCTGTACGGGATGCCGTACAGCGGCACCCTGTCAGGGGGTCGCTCAGTGTGACTCTGGCCTCAAAATACAATATTTATCATTGGAAGCGACACTATTTCCTCTGCCGCCTACTCGACCGTAACGCTTTTTGCAAGATTTCGGGGCTGATCGACGTTGCAGCCTCGTTTCACCGCAATATAGTAGGCTAGCAACTGCAACGGAATAATGTTCAAGATTGGAGAAAGAAAGTCGACGGTATGAGGAACTCGTATGACATGCTCGGCGAATCCCTGGATCGCCGTGTCGTTTTCATTGACGACTGCGATGATTCTCCCTCTTCGCGCTTTTACTTCCTGTATATTGGAAATGATCTTTTCGTAGGTGTTGTCTTTTGATGCGATGACAAGCACTGGCATGTTCTCATCGATCAGCGCAATCGGGCCGTGTTTCATTTCTGCTGCGGGATAACCTTCTGCATGGATATACGATATCTCTTTCAGTTTCAGAGCCCCTTCGAGGGCAACCGGGAAGTTATATCCCCTCCCAAGGTAGAGAACGTTCACTTTGTCCTTCAGCTCTTCAGCGATCATCTCGATGCCGCTGGTATCGCTGAGTATTGACTCAACCTTCGCCGGTAACTCGAGAAGTGCTTCGCCAATTTTGCGCCCTTCCGCTGCTGATAATCCACGCTGCCGGGCGATCATCAGCGTGATCAGGGAGAGAACAACGAGCTGAGAGGTAAATGCCTTTGTCGATGCCACTCCAATTTCGGGTCCGGCATGGATATAAACGCCAGCCTGGCTTTCGCGGGCAATTGTACTGCCAACAACGTTACAGATACCGAAGACCGCTGCACCTTTTTGTTTTGCTTCCCGCAGAGCCGCGAGCGTGTCCGCCGTCTCGCCGCTCTGGCTGATAAGAAAAACCACATCCCCCTTTTGTATGATTGGATTCCGGTATCTGAATTCCGACGCATACTCCACTTCGACCGGAATCTTCCCGTACTGCTCCAACATATATTCTCCGACAAGCCCGGCGTGCCAAGAAGTTCCACACGCGCTGATGATGATGCGCCGTGCATTCTCCAGCGCCGGCATCACATCGCGGAGCCCGCTAAGCTTCGCATTCCCTTCCTCAAGCAACACACGTCCTCGCATGGAATTCCGGATAGTCTCCGGCTGCTCCATGATTTCCTTGAGCATGAAATGGTCGTAGCCCCCCTTTTCAATCTCCTCGAGTTCAATCGTCACCTCATGAACTTCTTTTTCGATGTCAACATTGTCTATCGTCTTTGTTTCGAAAGAGTCCTTTGTAAGAACCGCAATTTCGCCATCCTCTAAATAGACCACATTGCGCGTGTGGGCAACGATCGCGGCCGCATCCGATGCAACGTAATGTTCTCCATTGCCTATGCCAAGAAGCAGCGGACTTCCTTTGCGAGCCACGATAATCTTATCCGGTTCTGTGGATGAAACGACGGCAATCCCGTATGTTCCTTCAACTTGCCGCAATGCAAGTCGAACTGCGGTAGCAAGATCCCCGCTGAACTTTTTCATTTCCTCAACGAGGTGAACGAGGACTTCAGTGTCTGTTTCAGACACGAAGCGATGCCCGGTGCTTTCCAACTTCGTGCGTATTGCGAGATAGTTTTCGATAATCCCATTATGAATGAGAGCAATTTCATTTTTGCAGTCTGTGTGGGGATGGGCGTTGATGTCGCTTGGCGCACCGTGTGTGGCCCATCGCGTGTGCCCTATTCCTGCGGTGGTATTAAGCCGGAGATCGGGAATCGCCCCTTGCAACTCCGAAACCTTGCCTACTTTTTTGTAGACATACAATTTCTTTTCGGCGATAAGAGCGATTCCCGCCGAATCATATCCGCGGTACTCCAGCCGCTTCAATCCATCTAAGAGGATCGGGATTGGATTTGCCGGACCGATGTAACCAATTATTCCACACATAGTTTTCTCGCTGCTTATCGAACAATACCGATC
>CAYYHS010000173.1:5538-6019 GCA_964471785.1 uncultured Chitinophagaceae bacterium | reverse complement strand
ACACGGATAAATATATGGATCACAAGAAAAACGTAGCCAGTAAGATGCAATCTAAACAATACACCACCACTCGTTGTGGTCATTGTGGTAAGTTTGGGCATCATCATTCACAACACAAAATGAGACAAACAGAGACCATGAAGGACATGGGCGGTAACAATGGTCGTCTTCTTAAAGAGATAAATTAGATCTCTATCCGTTAGTTCCCAACTGACATATGCAGTTGGGCGTTTTACTATTACCCCATACAAGCCATAGGGAGTTTTCGGCGGCAACTCGCGTTAGTCAAAAACCGCACGTAAAAAAATGCCTATAGACTTATCAACGGTTGATCTCGATCAGCCAGCGTTCCCTTTACAGGGTGAGGAGAATGTACCAGCCAACGGCTCGCAGCCGACAAAGGTATATGAGGTAGAAGAACCAGCGACTGTGCCCGCAGACGGCACTGTGCCAGAAGGACAAATCGAAGAACAGAAGGTTC
>CAYYHS010000173.1:0-5528 GCA_964471785.1 uncultured Chitinophagaceae bacterium | reverse complement strand
AATGAAAGCGGTTATCGAACGGGCGAGAAGAGCAGAACAAGAGGCAGAGGAAGCGAGGGAATATGCTCGCTCAGTAGAAAGCCAGAGAAGCGAATATCGCCCAGAGCGTTTAGAGAGACAGAGCGAAAGGTCGGGTGATTCCATGTACGATGACGGCCTAAATGTCTGGATTAAGCTCTACGGAGACAAGCCAGAAACTAGGGAAGCATATCGTCTTGAATATGAAAGACAAGAAAGACTCAGAGACTCGTTTCGTAATGAAGCACTTGAGGCGGTTCGCCAAGAGCGTACGCAGGAGAGTCAAATCTTTGCTCAAAACGAACGTACTCTCGACGAACGGCTCGAAGACCTATCATATTCCCTTGGACGAGGAATAACTCCGGACGAAGAATCGGCGATCCTCGACATTGTAGATGAGTACACTCCCACTGGATCCGATGGCAGGTACGCGGGTGAAATTCTACCCATGGATAAAGCATGGGAGATATACAATCTGCGTATTTCGCAAGCGACTCGCGGTGTGAGTGAGAGGAGACGAATGCCCACGGCTCTTACGGGAGCACGCACGGAGGGCGTTCCAACGAATAGAGAAAAGGAAAACAAAGATTGGATTCCTGGCGACTGGAATAGTTACCAGAAGAAGATTCCTAATGGCTATTAACAACTAAAATTACAAATAACGTATGGCATTTAATAATGTAGTAGATACCCTTACACTTGAGGACATTGTTCCGCACGTCGTTGATACCGTTTTGAGAGCAAACACCTTCACCACGAAGATGCTCACCAAAACAAAAAGGTTCAACGCCGCGACCCAGGACTTTCCGATCAAGTTCCAGATTGGTACGGCTATCCAATCCTTTATCGGATTCGATACCCTTCCGACATCTTTCACGGATACTCGTGTGCTCATGAAATACAACCCGCGTTTCGTTGAAGCTAACGTAGCTTTGGCAGGTACTGACATCGTGGCAAATAACACCATGAGAAAAGTGCTTGACCTCACAAAGGTTGAAATGCAGTCCCGCGCACAGGATCTGGCCGATGGCGTCGGAACGATGCTTTGGTCAGATGGTACGGGAAACAACAGCAAGGACTTCTTGGGTCTGGCAGCTATTGTGGACAATGGAAACACTGTCTCCACAATTGGTGGTCTTTCACGATCAACCTACCCAACACTTCAGTCAACAGTGACGTCGGCTTCGACGCTTTCCATCGCCACGATGCGAACGCTCTTCAACGCTATCGCTGATGCCTCAGTCGTGCCGACCCGTGCATACACGGATTACCCGACATGGGCATTGTACGAACAACTTTTGCTCCCGCAGGAGAAGATCTGGAAGGAAGTAAATGTCGCCCCGAATTTCAAGGGTTATGACGGTTTCCAAGGTCTCATGTTCGCAGGACTTGAGATTGTTCCTGACCGCAAAGCAACCGCTGGACAGATGGTCTTCCTTAATGAGGACTACCTGGACTTCTATGGACTTGATGCCGAACTCGATGCCTTCGAGGGATCAAAGAAGGTTGATGTCGCAGGCAAGCTCTTCACTGGTAACTCATACAATGAGGTATCAAACTTGGGCTTCTATTGGACAGGCTTCATTAAGACAAACAACCAGTTCGCATTCAACAGCTTCATCATCTTGGCAGGCAACCTCTGCACGGACAACCCACGCAGGCACGGAAAGCTCACAGGCGTGACGGGAGTATAAATTTAACAGTTCATCCATTTACCGCCTGAAATAAGGCGAGATGGTTAAAATAAAAAAACATGGCACAAACACCAACATCTGGCAATCATTCGTTCCAAAACTACGATGGTTGGTCCAGATACAAGACACCGGCAACGGTGACATGGGGTTCGACACCGAACACATGCACGATAACAGATCCAAAGGTGTCAGCTAACTCGTTTGTGGAAGTGAATGTCACAGGAACCGTGCCTCAGGCAGGATTCTGGGCAATTTCAGTCACAACTGGTCAGATTGTCATTACGTCGGGTGCATCGGAAAACTCGGCATTAACACTCTCATACATCATACTCTAATGAATAAGACAACTATCACCACAGCAGTCGTCGGTCTCATTGTCGGTGTGATTCTGGGATATGGAGCATTCCATAAGACGTATGTCCAGGTTAATGTACCAGTAGGCGGTTCTTCTTCAGCTGCTGGAACGAGTAACTTAGGATCAAGAGAAGCAGCCGTAGTCATGTTGCCTCTTACAGCGTCAGCAACAACTACTTCAATTCTTAACACCGACGGTTCAGATCGTGCAATTACCAGCTCTTCAGCATTCTGTACAGGTTTGGGCACAAGCAACGCTTTCACGGGCGGCGCATTGGCCAGCCTTCTCGTGCAGATGTCCACAAGCACTGTTGGTTTCGCAGGTCTTCAGAGTAATGCAAATTACGCAGGAAATCTTACGATCGCAACAACGACGTCAACGTATTACACAGGAGCATCAACAACCGAGACCTTTCCTCAGTACTTCGGAAGGATTTGGCCATCGAATACATACTTGAATATCACCTTCAACGCTACCAACACGGGAACGTGTACGGTGGGCGTAAAGTATATGGTGCTTTAATTATCAACTTAATAATAAACTTAAATGTCTTCACTTAGACCAGATATACTCGTAAATCCGTCTGACCTGTTGGCGCAGATCGCTCCGACTTCCGGAACTGTTCCTTATTCGACACAAGTTCTACCGTTGGGCGTCCGTTCTACTACAGGTGACGGTCGCGAGTTCCGTCTCGTATCCGCTGGTGTTTCCAACTTGATCGTTGGTCAGCTCCAGCAAGCAGCCGCTCCTCAGGCAAACTATGTTGATGTAACCGCTATTGCAGCCGCAGTCGGCGCAACACAGGTCACTCTCACAGTTTCCACAGGTACAGCTGTTGTAGCCAACCAGTTTTCTGGTGGTTACTACATGACTTACGGCACAGTAGCAAATGGTGGCGGTCAGATCCTTCAGATCTCATCGAACACAGCTGTTACCGCGTCAGGTACGTCAATCACTATTAACCTATCCGATCCTGTGGTTACAGCAATCACAACGTCGGCAACGGTTAATATCATCCCGCCGGCATACGCGGCTGTCATCCAAGTCCCTTCAACAGTGACTGGAAAGGTAGCTGGTGTGGCGGTCGGTGCTCTTGTAGCCACCTATTACGGATGGTTGCAGGTAAAGGGAATCGCCAATGCCCTTATCGCAGGTACGCCCGCGATCGGCACAGGTCTTTCCGCTCCGAACTCAGGTACAGCAGGTGCGCTCCAGGTAACTGCGGCAACCCTGATGGACATCGCAACAAACTTGAAGACCGGTGTTGATGGACGCTACGGCCCCGTTGACCTCCTTATCTCCTAGTTTGAAAAAAAAATTCCAGTATCTATCGGCTACTGGATACAACGATTTTTGTAGACAGATAAGTCCCCTTTACAGGGGGCTTTCTGTTTCATATAATTATGGCAATAAAGTCCATTAAACGGACACCTAACAACTATGTCATCAGATTTGTGGATCAAACAAGGAATTTATGACCCAACCAAGAGATTTGCTTTTACCAATATCGCCGACAAACCGTTTACGTTTACATGGAACAAGACCCCTATAACAGTTAAGGCAGGTGAGGAGATTGAACTTCCGCACCACTTGGCTGTTCTCGCAACGACTCAATTGGTTGATCAGATCATGCAGGATGATGTAAAGCAGGAGGAAGAGAAAATGAAGGTTGAACTTAGGAACCCCCAGTATAGATCGCACCGTGCAATGTCCGCCGGTATTCCCGCCATGAGGAAACCCATCGAAGACAAGATTTGCAGGGAATTGAAACCCAATGAGTCAAAAATTACCGAGTCTCAACTTGGAATCATCCGAGCCGAACTCAAGGAAAAGATTATGGATGATATCAAGAAGTCAGAACCGGCAGCTCCTATAAGCGGATCGGTTATGGCTGGCATCATCGCCAATGATGTGAAAGCAACGGAGTTTCAGGGCGTTAATAAGAAATGAAAATCCTAGAGCCAGCTCAGATAAGACAGGCAAGTGAATCTGAACGGGTGAGGGATATAGCGCGCACCGAATCAATACGTGAGGCGCTTGATAAGGCGCGCAGGGAACTCAACAACGTGAATGCCCAGTTTGAGGTGACTTTGGCGAACCAACGATTGCGTTGGGCACATGAAGAAAAGGAAGCTACGGAACGGTTGGAGGATTTGAGAAAAGAGACAGAAGAACTTATTAAGAAACGTGAAGCCGCTTTAATCCCACTTGATTCAGAAAAGAAAAAGGCGCATGATTTATTCAATGAAGCCGAAGCAGTGCTTCTCTCTGCGAGGGAACAAAAACGGGAATCATCCCGATTGGAATCCGAAGCAGAACATTTGAAAGCCCTCTTAGAGGAAAAGCTCGATGAGCTTTCAGATCGTGAATCAATCCTTGTTGAAAAGGAGAAGAAACTCAAGGTACGGGAACTTGCCGTGGACGAGGAGAGAAACATCATTAAAAAACTTTCAAAGGAATTATCAGTAAAACTTTCTAATTTATGAGCCAAACAGGTGTAACACATAGAGACTCATTGGCGAGTGGTTCGCAGGATGGTGCACAGACATCTACAACAGCCCTTGCCGCAAATAGCGCGCGTGAGTTCTTTCAGATTCAAAATCAGGGAACAAACAAACTCTATGTATACTTCGGATCAGGTGCGTCAACGAGTGTCTATCATTTCATCCTGAAGGGTGCCACGGGTGCAGCTGATGGAACGGGCGGATCAATTTCAACATCAACTGTGGATTATCGGGGAATAATAACTGTAGCCGGAACAAATCCAAGCTACTCCGTTGTAGAACTATAATATGTCTCAAACAGGCGTAATACATCGAGATTCAGTCCTACCTACCGTACTAACACTCACGGCTAACTTGGCAGTGGGAGCGACATCAGCAACACTTACCGCCAATTTCCTGTATGTGACAGGAGCATTCTCCGTAACCTTTTCTTCTGGAGAAGTTCGTTCGGTTACACTCACGAGTGGGGCAAAAACCGCCACATGGACTAACGCTCTTACTGTTGCAACCCTAAATACTATAAGTGTCGTGGGTGCGCATAATGGTGCACAATCGAGCACAACCGCCCTCGTTGCTAATTCAAATAGGGAATTTGTACAGATACAGAATCAAGATACAAACCCTCTATTCGTATACTTCGGATCTGGCGCAACTACGAGCGTATATCATTTTGTCCTTAAAGGAGGCACAGGTGCAGCGGACGGTACGGGTGGTTCATTCTCGACGGCATCGGTCGTGTATAGGGGAATCATAACCGTGGCATCAGCAGGTACCCCATCTTATTCCATAATCGAACTATAATGGCACTCGACAACTCTTCAATTCAACATCCTCTTCCAGGCGATCTCCAGGCTAGGGTTGAGAATGCACTTAATCTGGTGACTTCAATGGAGGCGGAGCACGCTCGTCTTGAAAAGATGATCGGATCACAAAAGAGTCAGATCAACTCCAACCATG
>CAYYHS010000172.1:0-6029 GCA_964471785.1 uncultured Chitinophagaceae bacterium | reverse complement strand
CGTCCACATCACCCGTTCCTCCCGGCATGGGCACACCCCAGATTGCCAGCCAAATGCCAGGCATACGGGAGGCAGTGGCCAGATACCAGAGAGTCGGCCATAGCAGGTCTTTGGATGCGACAAACATCCGCTTGCTGTCAGAGCGAAAGGCAATTAAAACAAATATACCTCCAATCAGTAATGCAAGTTGAGGAGGCATGATTTATTAAGAAATCTGGACGATAACCGAATGAGTCGTCAATATGCAGAATAATCCTGATGGGAGCTCGCAGTGATCAGTGTCTTAGTAATGAACCGTTCATGACGATCGGCCAAAGCATCCAACCCGAAATTGGACTCGACAAAAATCCGACCTGCCTTCGCGTATGAATTGGCGAGATCTGGGTCCATCACCAGTCTGCGAATTGCATCGGCAAACCCGTTAACATCCCCTGGTTCTATAAGAAATCCGGTTTTGCCTGGAACCATGCCCGCACGAGAACCGCCACTATTGTAAACAACTACCGGCAATTCCATAGCTTGGGCTTCAAGTAAGATTCGTGGCAACCCCTCTTGGTGGTAAGTCGGGAACGCTAGCACATGGCATGTGGTATATAAATCGCGAAGCTGTTCCGGATTTAATAGCCCTAGAAAGTGAAATGAATCTTCGAGATTTGCCGCCGATATTCTTTGGCGAAGTGAGTTTTCATATTCCGGTTGATCGGCACGACCGGCAAATATCACATCAACCGCCAGTCCCCATGTACTTAAAATGTTAACCGCGTCGACGAGATCATCATGACCTTTAGTCGGAACAATTCGAGCGGGCAAAATTAGTGTTGGTCTCGTGAATCGCCGAGAAATAAAGGGAGCTTTTCTTCGGCTGAAAAAATCAAGATCAATGGCGGTAAGCAGGTTTGTGAATCGTGATATTAGATAAGTGGGTACATCGACATCAGAAACGCCACCAATACCGTCTACTTGTGCAACCTGAACCCGAACAGAATAATCTCTAAAACGCTCATTTGCGAAGTGAAGTTGCATCGCAGTTGGCAATCCCAGTCTTCGAGCTTCGTGGATTGCCTCCCAAGTGTCTGAACCTCCCCCCGCATGTATCAACAGCATCGTAACTTTCTTTGCATTTAATATTTCACGTATTTTAATGCCCAGTCCCGGGACATCTCCGGGTTTCTGAGTTGGTTGTTTCCGATATGCACTCTGAATAGTCCAAGATTCAGTTAGCGGATTGAATAAGATATTGTCTCTGACCCAGTGCTTACAGAATCTAAAATAGGATTTAAGCTTGTTATTGGATTCCTTTGCATGTGTGACCGGGAGAATTTCGCGCAAGAGTGGGATAGTGGTGACTCGTCCGCGACCAATCTGGAATTCCTGAGGTTCAAGAGATTCACCTGGACGCGCCATGTGGATCTGAATAATGTGAATCTCGTGACGTTCACAAAGTGCACGGTTAATCATCGCCACATCGTACTCAAGTCCGGCTCCAGTAGCATATCCACGGACAAATCTAAGCAAAGTCGTACCGTCAAATGAAGATTTCGATGGATGAGTCATACTTGTGCAAAAAGAAAAGTGAGATTCGTAAAATTGAGCTTATTGTGAGCTATGCTGTAGAAAATATCTGATTTCACGCGATCCCACTTTAGGGCTGCAAAGGGATGACTGTGACAGCCTGATGAGTTGGACGTTTTCTTACGTATCGAATCCAAGATGCCCAAATTTGTGCAGGCCCTTCGACTAGTCGATACATGAGCCAGCTTGCTAGCAGGGAAACAGCTATAGTTGCGAAAACCGCGAGCCATCTTAGTGACGAGCTCAACTCAAAGTGCTTGGCCGCGCTTAATAGGAACTTACCAATGGGATAATGTACTAAATAAAGTGAATAAGAGATGGTACCTAACCTGCGTAATGGACCCACGCTGTAATTAACGAAGGCAATCGCTACTGCAGTGGCGAGCGAAGCAATTACGACCGGCAGTTCGTGAAACACATATTGTACGACAAAGCACAGGGCTGTAGCACAAAAAACATAGGTGATGGTCGAAATCCGATTGGTACGCTTATAAAACGTAATGAATCCGAGTAAAAAAAGCGGAAGCCATGAAAATACAAAACTAGCTCCAGGTATGGCCGACAACAGACTCAATCCTACGCAGGTGAATACTCGAACACGCTTGGAATTGCTATTAAGCAAAGGGAAGCATAATCCAATTAACAGATAATATTGAAACTCTAGCGCGAGGCTCCAGTACACCGGATTAATCCATTCATATTGGAAAAATGTGTTGAGATAGCCAAAATGGGCGGCGAGTTGGGCCAGGGAATGAATTGGCGGTCGATTCGCGTAGCTTTTTGATGTCAGCATTAAACCGTAACCGATAACGATCGAAAGCGCGATGGAGGCTAGATAGGGAGGGTCAATCCGAACAATTCTTTTGAGAAGAAATTTCCCGTAACGAGCGATCTTGTAATCAGAGCGGGCTAGGGCGTAAGGTATTACAAACCCCGAGATCACGAAAAATATTTCGACGCCAAGTCTCCCGTAACCGCTGAATTCAATGAGCCAATTCGTGCCGAGCCAATCTCTTTCGCAATAGGTAAAATGAAACCAACAGACTGCCAAGGCAGCGAGTCCACGGAGACTGTCAACAATCTCGATGCGCCCGTTAGTTGAGTGGTTAGAAGGAGTAATCGATTTAGGTGTCATGCATGCGAGTAAAGCAGATCATAAGAGCTATTTTACCGTCAAATGTCCCATATTCGTAAATAGCCGAATTCGTCTATACGGCGGCCAATTCAGCTACTCGCTACCAACCGATCTTAAACGGGAGAGTGCCAATTTGAAGAGTTAAATCAGAAGTAGATTCGATTAAATTACACTCTAGCTGCTCCGAGATGAGTCAGCCAATCCATACTGAAATTGACGAGCTTCCCGCCAAAAATGCATTACTTGTTAGCGGCGATAACACGCCACTCCGAATCCAATCGATTACGCGAAATTGAGGCAACTGCTGTCGCAGAGTCATCCAATCCGGAAAAGAAATGAATAAGATCTGGATCAGCAATCACCGAACAAGTGTAGACAATAGATGCCGAGCAACTTTTCCAACTACAGATCAACGGGCGGACTGTCATTTGGACAGGACGCAAAGTGCTCTTGTCGATCAGGATTCCCCAGAATGTATACTGTTTGCCTGGATACACTTTATGAACCACATGAAACCAGTGCTCTGAATCATATTCGACCGGATTGATACTGTTACGAAGAGGCAATCCGTCACGGGCGATAGACAGAGTTAATTGTGACTCAATGATAGTGCTGAAGCTGAGTGCCGGCCAGTTGTCAGCTGCAAGAAGCACATATGGTTCAAAGGAGTAGAGCAGAAATAATCGCCCTTTATTGGAGAAAAACGCCCAATTCTTTTCGGTCTGAGCCAGTCGGCGGTCCACCGATGGAAATCCACGCCACGTCAGTTGCGGATTGACCAAGTCAACCTCGGAAATTCCGACGCGAGTTTGGATGTTATCCATAACTACTTTGCGAGTACTAATCGAGCGAGGTTTGTCAGGTGAAATTATTGAGTGATTTGAAAACACCTGACCAAGAAAACGGAAAAGACGGAAATCCTCGGCTCGACATGTTCCCGCATTTGGCAGACCTGCCGAAGCGACTTCTTTGCATTCTACAATACGTTGGTCATTGCCCAACTCAAAGAGCAGCGGCTTGGGCGAGGCTAGAAATAGCGACTCATTATTCTTCTGAAGTGCCCACGGTGTTGTATCGGCCCTTGGAAGTAAATAAATCCGACCTTTTTCGACAATTGCACCTGGGTTGAAAATACCAGCTGTGAAGCCAAAACTACCACGTCCTGCTAGTAGTTTAAAATCCTGTCTATTCACGACTGGCGAGCTGAGGTACGTCAGCGCCTCATTTATTCGAAATTGAGAGCTTGGAGTACTAGGGGTATCTTCGCTGTTCCTTTGACACGCTAGAACCACCCATTCGGTCGACGCCTGTAAGAGCGAATAACGTGGAAAGCCAAGGACATCTGCGAGTTGAAGGCCAATCCTTTGTAGCCGAGTTGAAAGTTGGGCCAAATCCAGTTCGTCGGTTAGAAACGATCCGAGCCGAACTCGCAGCAAATAAGCATCCGCCTTAATTAACCACGGCAGTTTCTCGATCAGCTGCTCAAGCAAAAAAATTTCGAAATCAATCACAGTGATAAATCGACCAGAGGGTTCATTCGGTAAACTCGAGCCTAATGCCAGCATTTCGCTTTCCGGAAGGAATACTGGGCAAGAAAATTGAACTCTAGCTTTAGGAAAATTAGTCAGGATCTCGGATTGAAATAGGGATTCGTTATCGAAACAAACTAAGGAGACTTGCTCCGGAACACGCTGAATTAGTGCTCGAATATATGCTACAATAGTCGGAGGCAGTTCTGGTTCAACACGGGTCAGTATATAACCGCGTTTCTTTAGAATGCCTTTCGTTAGAGATCTAATATTGAGCATCGCTTTATTGTATTGGCCGTGAATAGCTCACGTCGTCGCCCATATTCTGTGTAAGAATTGGCGTGAGCAAAAAGATGTTGCCCAATCAAGTATGGGCTCGATTCACGCGCCATCCTAACAGCTCATCTATGATTAAGGCGACTATGGTCCAATCTGTAAACTCGAGGGAGCAATTGGCCTACGCAGCGGATGCGGGTAAATATAAGGAGTGTATTTTAGCACCCATGCAGTCCCATTCCAAACGTAGAATTGTCCGCTCGTATTAGCTGGCAATGTCGTATCCCAGTTACCTTCATCCGTAACCCAAAAGCCAACTCCCGTCTTGGTGGGTGTGATCGCATTCATTTGCGCCTTTGTGCCGCGGCCCACACCACTGGATCCATTAAAGGTTCCGCCTACCGTCTGCTTAAAATAGTCGCGATCAGCAGCCACGATGTCCTGCATCGTGAAGGTAGCAGCGGGGTTGCTCGTTTGTGTTTTGTACAATGCGATGGCATCAGCATCGACAGCCTTCCATGTTAAAGCCCAGTCAACGCCACCGGCGGCAGTGTTATTCCAAAGATACATCGGGTCGGAATGTGCCGCCTTGGGATCCTGACCGACGCCGATCTGATCAGGAAGTGGATAATTGAAAGGAGTCTGTTCTGCAGTTACATATCCGTAATTCCCCGCGACGCCTGGATTAAATGGAATAGTAAATGTATTCGGGCCAGTTACAGTGACAGTATAAGTGCTTGCGATTATGGCAGCCAAACTCGACCCTGCAGGGTTGCTGACTACTACTTGTACTGGTCCCCATCCGGATTGCAGCCCATGGGGAGTGACAGTTGTGATTGTGCAAGGCATTGTGGCGGTTGCGCTGGAAATCATCACACCATAATTCTGCCAGTAGCTCTCGACGCCGTACGATTCCAGAATAAACCAAGCTGAGGTCGGATCCGTATTGGTGACTTTATTATCGAACAAGAATCCCGTACCGCCGCGAATGTCGAACGCTTCAGCGCCACCATTGGTCCAAATATTTCTGTATGCTTCAATCTCTCGAAAACTCCTGGGCGGGCCATTGCTGTCAAATCCGTGACCGTCAATTTTCATGTTTGCGGCGATTGTACAGTTTCTAACAACAGCTCGCGAATTAGAATTAAAATCACTTACATAGCCCACGCCTGAGAACATGCAGTCCTCGACGTATATAGCATTTGCAGTTCCTGCTGAGTCAGCTGTCTGCCAAGCGTCTGTCGGTCCGCGCGCAAATATCAGTTCTGCGGTACCTCCTCCGCCAATAATAGTGCAGCTGTCAATCAGTCCAGTGCTTCCACTAATGAATGCGAAATAGCCAGCATCATGGCCTCCTCCTCCATTTCCATCGTATGTGATATGAGTTATGCGCCATCCGCTCGTTGCCCCGATCGCAAACGGATTTACATCATTACTGGCCGATCCGTTGATCTTGAAATATCCGACAATTGCCGGAGCAAATATCTGGATTGCGCCATAGACCCCATTCGGACCGG
>CAYYHS010000171.1:0-6036 GCA_964471785.1 uncultured Chitinophagaceae bacterium | reverse complement strand
AAATCTACACAACTGCTTTGAGGCTTGCTCTATTTTAAACATAAGGTCTGAGCGATCCCGTCCCGCCGGTGGCGGGCCGGGAGAGTCGAACTCCCGCTGAACGGGATGCCTTAAAGCGGCACACTTTCCGGGTGCCGCTCACTCTGACTCTGGCCTCCCAATACAATATTTATTATTGGAAACGGCATTAGTTACCGGAAGCATACGCCCTGTTGAGAAGAGTAGCCAGATGAACTACTTCCCCCTTGATCTTTCGCGTTTCGAGCCCGTAACTCATTTGCGTTATGCATCCGGGGTTATTTGCTACAATTATTTCAGCCCCCGTGGATGCAACATTATGCATTTTGCGTTTCAGGAATTTCATGGAATCCTCGAACCGCACAACATTGTAAATCCCGGCGCTTCCGCAGCACCATGACGCCTCGGGCAACTCGACAATCTCAAGTCCGGGGATCGATTGCAGAATTGCGCGGGGCTCCGCGGTAATGTGCTGGGCATGAGCCAAATGACAGGCATCGTGGTATGTAACCCGCTTTTTGTATGGCAGTGTGGGTTTCTTGAAATCGATGGCGACCAGGAATTCGGTCAGATCCTTCACCTTATGAGAAAATAATTGAGCCTTCTCTTTATAAACGGGATCGGATGAGAGGTGTCGTTCATACTCTTTCATGAACGCTCCGCATCCGGCTGAGTTGGTCACAATCCATTCCGGATTGTAACTCAAGAAGAGATCGACATTGTGGCGGGCGAGCCGTTCAGCGCTGGAAATGTCGCCATTATGAGCTTGAAGCGATCCGCAACATTCCTGACCTTTCGGGACAATGACCTCACAGTCATTGCGCAAGAGAACTTCGATGGTATCGCGATTGACATCAGCAAAAGCGACGTTCATGATGCATCCGGTCAGAAAAGCGACGCGATGCTTAACCGGGCCGGCGGGTTTCAGAATTTCTGCATTTGATTCGTCAAAGAATACTCCGTCAATTCTCGGAGAAAGGGGCTCGAGTGCATGAAGTCTCGGTGCAATAAACTCCAATACGCCGGAACTGATCAACCAATGCATCAAACCGGATCGTTGAAAGAAACGGAGCATCCTGGCAACGCTCTTTAGATTCTTCTTGGATGAAAGGATCTGGCCGAGAAACACCCGCTTTATCAGCTTTTCAAGCAATGATGTTTTTCCCTGCTGATAGATCTGCACTCTGGCACTCTCAACGAGAGCGCCGTATTTCACACCTGCCGGACAGGCCGTTTCACAAGCTTGGCAATCCAAACAGAAATTCATTTCCTCGATAAATCCTTTTGTAATTTCCAATTCCCCGTCGGCAACTGCCTTAATCATTCTAATACGGCCGCGGGGAGATGATTTCTCGAGTCCGGTAAGTGAATACGTTGGACACGTTGGAAGGCACAGGCCGCAATGCATGCACTGAGTAATGAAGTCGTAATCGGGAACATTGACTCCGACGAATAAGCTGCTCTGCGCTCTTGTAGCTCTTAAGTCCATGCACCAAGCTGTTCAAATTTCTTAATCTGATCTCGGTTTGTCGGCAGGTTTCCCTCGCACCGCGGACGCAGCGAAAAAATCTTGCCAGGGTTCAGTACGCCATTGGGATCTATGACCGACTTTATCGACCGCATCATTTCAACAGCGGGAATACCGGCAAGGGCCGGGAGAAACTTCTTTTTGGCCAGCCCCGTACCATGTTCACCGCTGATCGTCCCCCCCATTTTTATCGATTCATTGAAGATCTCA
The DNA here is from genome assembly GCA_964471785.1 of uncultured Chitinophagaceae bacterium. Lineage (GTDB taxonomy): Bacteria > Bacteroidota > Ignavibacteria > UBA10030 > UBA8401 > JAGVPT01. The sequence goes on along the minus strand of CAYYHS010000171.1, from coordinate 4,280 downwards.
TCGAAGGCAGCTTCAGCGCGTCTTATTTCGTCGGGATTGCGTTCATCCGTGAGGCATGTTGGATGAAGATTTCCGTCGCCGGCATGCCCAAAAGTTCCGAAGAGAACGTCATGCTTGCGGGCAATTGAATCGATCCGTTCAAGCATGACTCTCACCTCGCTTCGCGGAACAGTAACATCTTCCAGAATTGTGGTAGGTTTCACGCGAGCCAGAGCCGAAAACGCTGCGCGCCTGGCTGTCTTAAGCTTATATGCTTCAGCCTCGTCTCGTGCTGTCTTCAGTTCAATGCAATTGTGTCGTTTACAGAGATCGGCGATCAAGGCTGCGTCGTCGGCAACGGCAGCCGAATGGCCGTCCACTTCAATCAGCAAAAGTGCCTCTAACGAAGTCGGAATTCCCAGGTGTGCATAGTCCTCGACGCATTTTATGGTGGTGCGGTCGAGATATTCGATCGTAGCCGGAATTATGTGGGCGGCGATGATAGCAGAGACTGCTTCTGCTGCATCGTTTCTGCTTTCAAAATAGGCAAGCATCGTTTTGCTCGATGCCGGTTTTGGAATGAGCCGCAGGAGGATCTTCGTAAAAACTCCGAGCGTCCCTTCTGAACCGACGAAGAAGTCTTTCAGATTATACCCAGCCACGTCTTTAACGGATTTCCCGCCGGAAAATATAATTTCACCGTTCGGCAGAACTGTTTCCAGGCCGAGGACGTAATTTTTTGTGACGCCGTACTTCAGGCCGCGCAATCCCCCCGCGTTTTCAGCAATATTCCCGCCAATGGTGCAAATGGTCATGCTGCCTGGATCGGGGGGGTAGAATAAGTTCTCTCGTTCTGCCGCTTTGTGGATATCGGCAGTGATAACCCCCGGTTCGACAGTGATCGTTAGATTGTGTGTATCGATCTCAAGGATTCTATTCCAATGTGACATCACCAGGACGATCGAATCTTCGACTGGAATCGAGCCGCCGCTCAATCCGGATCCTGATCCTCGCGGGACAACGGCAAAGTGTTCCTGGTTGGCAAGTTTTAGAATGTCGGCGATCTGCTCTTTGGTATGAGGGATGACGACCGCTTCGGGGAGTTTGCCGAGGAGCGGCGTTCCGTCGTACGAATAGGTGATCTTATCTTCTTGCGAATCGAAATAGTTGGATGATCCAACGATCTGGGAGATTTTTTGCAGCAGTGTCGATGCGATCATTGGAATTGTGCGCAATGCGAGGGAATTGCGTTGAACATCCGAGGCGAAATAAGTACATTAACAATAATTAGGCTATGATACCAAATTCGATTCCGAAAGTCAACGAATTGCAAAGGAGTTACGATGAGTAAACTTGAACGCCGATCTTGGGCGGAACCATTCAAGATAAAGGTTGTCGAACCTCTTAAAATGACGACGCCTGAAGAGCGCCTCAAAGCCATAGCGGAGGCAGGATACAACACCTTTCTCCTCCGTTCAGAGGACGTCTATATCGATTTGCTCACCGACAGCGGAACAAACGCAATGAGCGACTACCAGTGGGCGGGCATGATGCAGGGAGATGAAGCGTATGCCGGGAGCAAGAATTACTACCATCTCGAAACAAACGTGCAGAAATATTACGGTTACAAGTACCTGGTCCCGACGCATCAGGGACGGGGTGCTGAGCACATCATTTCCAAGCTGTTGATCAAACCGGGAGACGTCGTTCCGGGGAATATGTACTTCACGACGACCCGCCTTCATCAGGAACTGGCAGGCGGAACATTCGTCGATGTCATCATCGATGAAGCGCACAACGCTCAGAGCCTCCATCCTTTCAAAGGGAATGTCGATTTGCAGAAACTTGAAGACCTGATTAAGGAAGTAGGAGAAAAGAAAATTGCTTACGTGACGGTTGCGGCGACGGTGAACATGGCGGGAGGCCAGCCTATTTCTATGGAGAATTTGCGCCAGGTGCGCGCGTTAACATCACGACATCACATCAAGATCATTCTCGATGCCACTCGAGCGATGGAGAATGCCCACTTCATCAAAGTGCGCGAGAAAGGATATGAGAACAAATCGATCGCCGTAATCCTGAAAGAAATGTGTTCGTACTCAGACGGGGCGACGATGAGCGGTAAAAAAGACTTGCTGGTCAACATCGGCGGGTTTCTCGCACTCAATGACTACGAGATCTTCGAAGAAGCCCGCAATATGGTCGTGGTGTATGAGGGGCTCCACACCTATGGCGGAATGGCGGGACGAGACATGGAGGCGATGGCACGGGGCATCGAAGAAGCAATCCAGGATGCGCACATTAAGGCGCGCATCGGGCAGATTGAATACGTCGGCGAGAAACTGCAGGGCATCGGCATTCCTATCGTCCTGCCGATCGGAGGGCATGCAATCTTTCTCGATGCAAAAAGATTCTTGCCGCACGTCCCCCAAATCGAATTTCCGGCACAAAGACTTGCAGCAGAACTCTATCTGGACTCCGGAATACGGTCGATGGAAAGAGGAATCGTTTCTGCGGGACGTACCAAGACTGGCGACCACTATTTCCCAAAACTTGAGCTCGTACGGCTAACATTCCCGCGCCGAGTGTACACGCAGGCACATTGCGACGTAACTGCCGAATCAGTCGAAGCAGTGTTTGAACGACGTGAAAAGATCAAAGGCTTGAAAATGGTGTACGAACCGAAGTACTTGCGCTTCTTTCAAGCGCGATTCGAGCCGCTGTGACGAAGCGCCGGGTTTTGGCGGTCAAGCCGGTCAGTTAAAGAACCCGAACATGATACCCGCGGTGATGACGGGCCCGTTTGTTTTCAAATTGTCGGGGACCCCAAGGATCTCCTTGTCGTCCTCGAGCTTCCACGATGCTCCGCTCATGTACGGATAACTTACGCCGACACGAAGCTGGAACCACCGGAGGAGTGCATATTCTATTTTTACGCTCGGCTGAAGCGTGAAGAAAGATCCGTTGAGATGCCGGGTCACGTTGATCGTAGGATCGTTGTTTCCGAACTCGCTCCAAATCTGGCCCCACTGTTTGTACTTGCCGTCGTCGCTTGTGGTTGTGATATCGATGCTGCCGCCGCCAATAGTTAATCCTACGGCAAAGTCGATACGATCTCCGAGGGGAACGACATAATCGATCAGAAATCCCCCGTAGGAGACATGGTAGTTCACATCCTTCTTGATGTTTGTTACGGGGTCATATGAAGTTGCTGTAAGAGTCCCGACGACGCCGCTTCCCCCCATCCGAACGTTTCGCAAAAACATGATGTAGCCGTACCCTTCCCCTCCAGCGAGATACATCGGCTCTTTCTTAAATGCGGGGATTCCGGCGGTCGTCAATGCCTTGTTGATCTCGTCGAAATTGAAGAGAGCCCAGGCTGGAGTGAAGCCGCCTGCCCCTCCTACTTTGATCTTCGGCTTTCTGTACCGGGCGCTCTCATACGTTGTGTCGTCATCCTGCGCAAGAGATGCGGATGCGAGAATCAGGATAAGCCCTAAAAGTGTAAGAATTCTGTTCATGGTATAGTCCTTTCAGTTCGACGTGGGAGTACATCTGCAGGAACTACGAAAAAATGGAGGGAATTGTTGCGTCGGCTGAATACAAGCTAAAAAGGCGCTTAAAAAATGCTTTTCATTGCACCACCCCGCGAAGGGGCGAAGTAATGGTTACCGATTCGCCAATTCAAAAGTTGTCAATCTTGGCTGTTTTACTACTATTCTCCTAGTAACGCGGCATTGATGGGTCGATCCGTTCAGCCCACTCATCGATGCCGCCGACAAGATTTCTTATTTTACGAAATCCCGCTTGTTTCATAAACTCTACCGCCTGCCGGCTTCGTCCTCCTACCTTGCAATGCACGACGATTTCTTTGGCCGTGTCGAGTTCATTGATCCGCTTTGGGAGATCGCGCAGAGGAATAAGGTAGCCATGAAGGTTGCAGATTTGGTACTCTTGCGGCTCGCGAACGTCGAGAATAAACAGATCTTCTTTGTTGTCCAATCGTTTTTTGAGTTCTTCTACCGAAATCTCGTATTGCTGCTCACGCGCATATGCGTCCCATCCCGGTTGAAGTCCGCAAAACGCTTCGTAATCGATGAGCTCGGTGATCGTGCGGTGCTCGCCGCAGACGGGGCAATCCGGGTTTCTCCTGAGCTTCAACTCACGGAATTTCATTTTCATAGCATCAAAGAGGAGCAATCTTCCAATGAGCGGCTCTCCTATCCCGATGATGAGTTTTACGGTTTCATTCGCTTGAATAGTCCCAATAATTCCTGGAAGGATGCCGAGCACGCCGCCCT
>CAYYHS010000170.1:0-6053 GCA_964471785.1 uncultured Chitinophagaceae bacterium | reverse complement strand
GGCGGGACTTCGACTCTCTCGTCCCGTCCCGCCCGTGGCTGGACGGGATCGTTCAGCATGACTGTCAGGGCGGAGTCGAAGTGTCCAATGAGAAAACAGCACACAAATATTCTTGGGAAACGCCACTAGTTTTCTGCAATTGTCTAGGCACAGCACCGATAGCACTTGATTGATCCGTGGATTGAGACAAATCGCAGTCGTACCCCGAAAAGAGATTTATCGTTCGAATTCTCAAATCGTTGGAATGCGGTTCGGCCTAGTATTGACTCCTTCAAAAAGAAGCTCGAGCGTAGACATTTCTCGAGCATTATTCTGCAGGTGAAATTGCCCGGTTGCACGCCGATTGGTACGAGGTTTTCATTTCCTCACTCTTGTTGTATTTGAGCCAAATTATCTTAGATTTGCGCTATGCTCATCCTGCCAAAAATCGATCGCTCGGGAAAAACCGGGAAATATTTAATGGCTTTCTCAATCGTAACGGCTTCTGTCGTCATTCATACTCCTGCTCAATTCCTGGAGCACTGGCTGAATACTGCCTCCCTTCAGTATGAGGTGCCTTCGCTGAACAGCCCGACTCTGCTCTACTTCTTAAATGCGATTCGTGCCCTCTTCTTCCTGATCTCGCTGACTGTAATTCTGTGGATTTTTATCCGTCCCATCTCAGAGTATCTAGCACAACGGAAATCGGAGTTCTTCAATCGAAAGACATTGCTAAGTGCCTTTACCGTTTTCGTCTCGGCCGGAATTCTTGTTTTTCCCTCCCGGCTCGGAATTATGGGAGTAGGTTATGCGGAGATGTCCAAAGATCCATTCAATTTCCTGGATGCCAGCAGCCAGATCTACCAACGTCTACTCTTGCCGGGCATAGCATATTTCCTGCAATTCAAGGGTCCCGTATTATTTCATTTGTTTAGCCTCTTGCTCACCTTCGTTCTGATTCTCTGCACATTGCTCTTCCTTCGGAGCCGTGATATCCAGACCTCGTTTCTGGAAAACCTTTCGATCGCGGTGAGCACTTTTATCATCACGCAATTTCAATCACCGGGGTACACCGAACAACTCTCTCTCATCATCATACTTCTCATGGTTACTGTCCCGCTTGGGTTTCTGCCGAAGATCGCAGGGATGGCATTGGCTCTCTTTGCACATGAGGTGAGCATCCTGCTCATCGTTGTGGTGGCGATCCTCTACTTTTCGAGAGAAGAGAAACTCTGGGGCTGTCTCGTTGTCATTGTTTATTGCACATGCTGGCTCATGAGTTTCGGACTTGATCCGGGAAAACTCATGGCAGTGAGGACCGTGGGAGGAGAATCAGGATTCACATGGCTCCTCAATCATCCTCTGCGTGAGCTTGGGGGGATTGCGGCCTCGTACAAACTTCTGTGGATCCCGATAACGTTCGCTCTGTTTAATTCAACGTACAGGAAACAGATCATTCTCTTCATAATCCCGGGGATCGTAGCCACGATGTTCGGGGTCGACACCAGCCGATTAATGGCATTCAGTATGTTAGCATGTCTCACCGGAATTGTCGCGGTAAAAAAACATAGCCTCATTTCAGAAAGGTATCTTCAACTTCTTTTTGGAGTAAACCTTTGCCTCCCCTCGGTGTACGTCGGGCTAAATTCCGGCCTTGTCTATTTTAATGGCCTTTACCAGTTGCTATACCGTGGGATATTTCTCCAATGAACCGCCGGCTCACAGTCCAATCTCTATTCTGGCTGCTCCTCCTCCTGGCAGTAACTTTTGCCCTATTCCTCCCCACATTCCATTACGGGTTTACGAACTGGGATGACGATATCCATATAACAAACAATGCTTCAATCCATCATCTGGACAGCAAGACGGTCGTCGATCTATTTCGTCCTACCGCAAAGTATATGTATCATCCGCTGACAATGCTGACATTCGCAATCGATTGGTCGATCGGCGAAGGCTCAGCGCAAAACTTTCACGTTACAGCTCTCCTCCTTCACTTGCTCAATGTCATTGTGGTCTACGTTCTGTTGCGCAAGTATATCCTATCGGATTCGGTGGTGCTTTTCTGTACTGCCGTTTTTGCCCTCCACCCGCTTCAGGTCGAATCCGTTGCCTGGATCTCCGGAAGAAAAGAGCTTCTTTATTCTTTCTTCTATTTAGTTTCGCTTTTATTCTACACCTCCTGGGATCATAAGAAAAAGTGGTTCTTCTATCTTTTCTCTTATCTCTTCTTTCTTTGTTCTTTACTTTCTAAACCGACCGCGGTCACACTGCCTCTGGTTCTTCTTGCAGCAGAATGGCTCGAGGACAGAAAGCTAACTCTCAGGACGGTCGCCAAACTCGCGCCGTACTTCATTGGAGCAATAGCGTTTACAATTTTTAACGTCGTAACTCAAGTCCAGCATACGGCCGCCCCTGTTAGCTTTTATTCTTTGCCGCAACGCGCATTGTTCATCGCGTACCAGGCCGATTTCTACGTTTGGAAAGCCGCGCTCCCTACAATGCTGTCGGCATGTTACGCGTACCCCCAGTTGCTCAACGGCGCGCTCCCGATGGCATATTACCTTGCGCCGATTTTTCTCGCAGCTGCAATTGTTGTTCTTTGGGTGTTGGGGAGGAAATCGGAGACTATCGTCGTCGGACCTCTCCTCTACCTGATTACCCTTACCCCAGTTTTGCAGCTAATCCCGTTTAACAATGCCTCCCTGGTCGCAGACCGTTACGCCTATCTTCCCGTCATCGGACTCGCGTATTTCTTTTCGCAATTGGTGGAACTCGCGTCGAACGCACTCAAAAGTAACTCTGTCAGGCCAGCCGACATGCGTAATGTCTTCTTCGCCTTGCTCATTCTCCTTCTGCTTGTTCCCTCTCTTGAGAGAGTTCAGGTCTGGAAAAACAGCATCACGCTTTTCGATGATGTGCTGAAGAAGAACGATCGTATCGGAATTGCATTCGGCAATCGTGCGGATGCAGAATTGAAAGAAGGTAACTTTTCCGGGGCTTTAGCCGATTGTGATCATCTGGTGACGCTTAGACCGGACGACGGCAAAGCGTATTACGTCAGAGGCAATGCGCTTCTCGGCCTCCAGAGGTACCGGGACGCTGTGGTCGATTTAACCTGCTCGATTCAGCATGGGTTTGTTAAGTCCAGCGTTTACTACAACCGTGGAACCGCCTATTACAATCTGGGTCATTCCGACAGCGCGTTTGCGGACTTTCGTTCTTCGCGCACACTCGATCCGGCGTTTGCAGACGCCCCATACAGCCTCGGCTATCTAACGCTCCATTCGCGAGGAGACGCCCGAACTTCAGAAACGTACTTCGATTCGGCGCTTGCCATCAACCCGCGATACACCGAAGCTCTCTATCAGAAAGCAATTGCGGAGTACGGATTAAGGGCTTACGGAAATGCAATGCAGGATTTGTCCGCAGCGATAAGCTATCACGAATCGTTGAGGAGCGATCCTCTTGTGGGAAAAATTAACCATGCTATCGATAGCGTCAATGCGAGAGTCGCGGCGCTTCAAAGTCTCCCTGAAAATGGTCCTCACGCTGTTGAAACCCGGAGGCGGTTGGGAGAATTGTATATGATGCTGGGGGATTCTCTTCGTGGAAATGCAGACAATGGCATGGTTCCATCTCGCGGTAGAGGGAGCGACCGATGAATCGAAAAACCCTCACCCTCGTGTTTGTGTATATCCTTGCGGCGGTTTCCGTCGTTACGTACTATCCAACTCTCCTGAACCACATTATTAGCTGGGAAGATGCTGATCTGTTTGATGCCATCTCTCTCTTTCTCAAGGGGAAGGTCGGTCTTTTTTCCCATCCCGAGTATCCGCCGTTGGAGCTGGCATTTCTCGCATTCCAGCGGAGCTTCAGTGAGTACGGATATTTCCTTTTCCATGCCTTGAGTATCATCGGGCATGCAATCAATGCAATCCTTCTCTACTTTCTTGTCCGAAAATTGTTCGCCTCGGAAAGAATTGCCATCCTTGTCAGCTTCTTGTTTGCTGTCCATCCGGTTGCAGTCGGAACAGTTGCCTGGTTGAGCGGGCAGAGCATGGTCTACTCAACCCTTTTTCTTTTGCTCGCCTGCACCTCTTACCTGAGCTTCAAAGGGAATGGGAATAGATTTGCCTGGTGGATGACCGTCGTTTTCTCGGCGTTCTTTTATTCGATAGCCCCGCCGGCCTTGATGTTGATCTTGATCCTGATAGGAATCGATCTGCTGCTAGAATCGAAGCTAATGATGGGACACATTACCGGGAAGTGGCCGATATTCGTCCTGTGGCTTGTGTCTCTTTTCCTCCGAGTGAACCGCTCCGGGGGCTGGTCGTATCTCCTTCAGCTCTGCTACGACACTATTGCAATGCTCCGGCTCGGAATAACTGAAATCATTGTACGTGCATTCTTCTCATGGCACGATATCTTAGTCGCCTCAGCCGATGAGATTGCGAGGCAATCCTCCTTCCACGGCGAATCGCTGTATCCCTTGATCTTCCTGATTCTCGCCGTGATGACCATTTGGAATCGGAAAAAAGAGCCGTTAGTTTTTTACGGGTTTTTGATTCTCACCGCGGCGAGCCTTCCTCTCTTAACGGGACGGGCATCCGGCAATTGGGTTCTCGTTGACCGCTCATTTTATCTTTCCGTTATAGGCATCTTTTTGGCTGTCGGAGGGATCCTCGAGAGACTGTTTTCGGCACGGGAGCTGCGAAGGGGAGCTGCGACAGCAGTCTATGTTCTTTTTGGATGCCTAATGCTCGGACTTCTTTACATCTCGCGGACAAGAACCGAAGCCTGGAAGGACAATCTTACGTTTTGGGGAAGGGCACATGCGGAAAATCCAAGCAACACGTTTATACTGACCCAACGCGGAATGTATCATTACTCCAGGTATGAGATTGCCCCTTCGCTCGCTGATCTCAGCATGGTTGTTGCGCTGGCGCCCGAAGATCCGGAATCGTATATCAATCGCGGTATTGTCCGCCTTGATGCATTCGACTATAGCGATGCCATCGGCGATTTTAGCCAGGCGATCCGTTTGCGTTCATCTGACCAGCAAGCCTTTTACAACCGCGGATTGGCGTTTGTGAGATCTTCAATGCTCGACAGCGCAGAGTCTGCCTTCTCTCGAGCGATTGACCTGGATCCGGAATTTGCCCAGGCGTATGAAGGTCGCGCAAACGCGCTTGCGCGAAACGGCAACTATGTTCTCGCCTTCGCCGACTATCATCGTGCACTGGAACTTAACCCGGAATATGCGGCGGCGTACGGAGACCGCGCTTTTGCGTTTCTTCAAACAGGGAATTACGAACGTGGGTTTGCGGATTTTGGGGAACAAATTAAGTTAGTTCCGTACAAGATCGACGCAAGGATTCACTACGGATATACGGCGTTGCTGTTGGGGGATTCGGCAACCGCGGCGACCGTATTCGCCAGTGCACTACGCGCCGATTCGACAAACGGCAAGATGTATCTTCTGGGTGTGTCGAAGGTATTTCTGAAGTCTGAAGAAGAGGCTCGTCGTGGTGAGCGTCTTTTTCGCCGGTTAGGTGTCCGGTAGCCGCCGGGCGAAGAGACTGCCAAGATAATGCGGTTTGAGAATAAATCTGTTGCGAGTAGGAAAGGTTCGAACTCCGCGGAAGACCGTTCACTTATTTCATGAGCACCATCTTTTTGACGTCATGAAAAGTCCCTGCCTTCAACACACAGAAATAAACCCCGCTTGAGAAGCTAGCCGCATCCCACTGAACCGAATGGCTGCCGGCGGCTTGTTCTCCGTTTTCCAACCTTGCCACTTCCCTCCCGAGAACATCGTACACCTCTACTGTAACAAAACTGTTTACTGCTAACTGATAGCGGATCACTGTCGCCGGATTAAATGGATTAGGAAAATTCTGAAACAGCGAAAAACTATTCGGGATCGTTTCAGAAATTTTCCTCACGGAGAGAACAATTCCCATCGCTCCTACCGCATCGACTTTTCCGTAACCCCATTGCGCGGTAACGTGAGATCCTGTGAAGGCATCCTTCCGGGCAGATCCTGTAATGGCATTTTTTAACTCGTCTGA